>CAKORQ010000030.1 GCA_934101445.1 uncultured Bacilli bacterium
AAACCAGTGATAATTAATCAAAACATATAGCATAGATACTTTTAGACATGATTTAAAAGTTAGATACTAATAAATTAATAGGAGAAATATTTATTATGAAAATATTTAAAAATAAAAAAAGAAAGTATATTATAATAACTAGTTTAGTTAGTACTTTTATAGTTACAGGACTTATTATTATTTATTATAATTCTATTCCAAAAGAAGAACCATTAATTGGTGCTTATATAAATGGCACTTATTCGGAGACTTTACCATCAAAAGGTAGTGGTTACGCTGTAGAAAAAATAGTATGTGATAACAATAAGAATGCTAGTTGGGACTATAATAAATGGGGGATAAAATTTTCTAACTTGGGCACAAGAAGTAAGTGCAATATTTATTTCAAAAGCTTAGAAAGTTTTACACTCGCTAATAAAAAATTTTATTTGGATGAAGCGCAAAGATGCCCAACAATGAATAGTGATGGTACTGTAGTGGTAACTGGTATGGAAGATACCTATGGTTATTTATGTAAAGCTAAAGACGCTTATGGCGATTCATATTATTATCGTGGTAATGTAACAAATAATTATGTTTTATTTGCAGGTAAGTACTGGCGTATTATAAGATATAATGGTGATGGTACGGTAAGGGTTATCTATGATGGTACCAGTGCTCATGCTAATAATGATGTGAGTATTGATAGACAAATAGGAGAGACAGCATTTAATAATTATTGGAAAGAAAATAATGCTAAAGAAAGCACTAATTCATATGTTTATTATGATAATGCTGGTGTTGGCTATATGTATGGTAATAGAGATGGAATTGTAGAGCAATCAACACAATTTTCAACGTCATATTATAAAAATACTACTACCTATTATATTGCAGAAAATTATAGTTACAATTATTCAAATGATAAGTTTACTTTGAAACATCCAATTGCAGTGTCGGGAAGGACTATGACAAGTAACTATATTGGTTATTATACTTTTAATGGTACAAGTTCAGGTGAATCTAATCAATATGTTTATAAAATTACTAGTGTAACATCTGATTCATCGCAGGCAACAATTGGTTATAGTTATGTTACTTATGGAACAACAAGTAAAGAAAAAGCTCAAACTAATACTAATAGTTCTGATATTAAAACTTATCTTGATACATGGTATGAAAATAATATTAAAGGAACATCTAATGAACAATATGTTAAAGATAATTTATTTTGTAACGATCGTTCCTTAAACAGCAATGATTATAGTAATAAAGGATATGGTACTGAAAGAACTGCTTATCGTTGGGTTAACTTTGCTAACAATAACGTTATGCTATCATGCCCACAAAAAAATGATGCGTTTACAGTCAGTGATACTAGCAATGGTAATGGTAATCTTACTTATGGCATTGGACTTGTTACATCTGATGAAGTGGTTTTAGCAGGAGGTTGGAAATCAAGCAATTATAATTTCTATTTAAATACTGGAAATTATTATTGGACAATGTCACCTATCAACTTCAACGGCATTTATGCTAGTGAAATTTATATGACTTCGTATGGCTTCACAGTTAGCGCCTCTAATGCAGGTAGAAGTACTGGTGCTCGTCCAGTTTTAAATTTAAGCTCTGAGATTCTGAAAAATGGAAATGGAACGGCAAGTGATCCATATCACGCGTAAGCGTTTAGAAAACTTAATGCGAGGCAGATAGGTCGCCAAATGACTCAACATTTGGCGACCCCCCCGCCTATTACTTACTTGGTAGAAGGAGTTCTTCTATCATTTTTTAGCTGATTTTTAAAGATAAAGATATTACTATAAGGGTGGAATGAAGGAAAATGCAATATGAAAGTATTAATGTTTAAAGTAAAAATAAATGGGTTAAAGAATAAGATGTGGAGAGTAATAGAAGTTACTGATAAGATGACTATAGGAGATTTAGCCTATAGTATACTGGCTAGTTTTAATTCATTAGCATATCATTTATATAGTATTACTTATAAAGATAGAAAGTATAAATGTTATATAGATGATGATTTGATTTTTGATGATGAAATAGTATTAGATGCTAGTCAAAGTATATTAAGGGATATAGGATTAAATGATAATGATACTATGGAAATGGAATATGACTTTAGATCTACGACAACATTTAAAATAAAGTATTTAGGTTTTAGAGAGTTAGAAAAAAATGATAAAACTTATTATCGAAGTATAATAGATGGTGCTGGTAATGGGATGTTAGACGATGTAGGTGATTCTTGGTTAGAAGATATAGTTAAAGATACTGATAAGTTAGGTTATTCTAAGTATCCTTATAATATGGGATATGAAACTAATAAAATGTATGATTATAGAGAGTTTGATTTAAAAAAGAATAATATAATGGTTAAAAAAGTTTATCCTTTAATAAAAAAAGGATATGAAAATATAGAATAATATTAATAAAAGAAGTCTTAAAAGTTCCAAATGCCAAGTTGCCCTTTGGCATAAATTGGTTCTTTTAAGACTTCTATTACTTCTAATTGCCAAGCAAAGCGTCCTACTTCATAATGACCAGAATTATATTCTTCTTTATTTTTCTTAACTTCGTTAATAAAATCCTCATCCATATAAATACAATCCTTTAATAGACATTTACATATAATATGTTCAGGATTTTCTTGAGATTTAAGATAAGTACTTGCAATACTTACATTACTAGCCTTACTTCTTGCTTTAGCAGCATGAATATATATTTCCCCACGATAATTAGTTTTCCAACTTCTAGTTTCATATATTTTTACTTTATCTTTAATTAAAGTAGCAAACGGTTCTCTTATAGTTATTACTTTCATAAATAGTTCTCCTAACTAAATTATAACAAATAGAAGGTAAATATGGTAATATAATTGTAAGAAAGGACTTAAGAAATGCTAAAGATAAATAATGAAGAATATAAGGTTTTATCATCAGAAGTTAGATGGGTAGATGCAACTTATAATAAAAGAAAAGGATATTCAATATTAGTTGATATAAAATTAAATCATAATGGTATTAATGGTTATATTAATTTTTATGTAGATTTCTTTGATAATAGAGATGATAATTATATTATCAATAAAAAATATGTAGAATTGCCAAGTGAATTAAATTCTAAAATAGATTCTGTAGAAATATTTGATACGAAGACATTCATAGATTTTATTGATAGTAATGTTACTTTGGAATTTGGGAATATTAAAGATAATAAAATATATATGAAACTAGATATTAATGATGAATTAATAAAGATAGAATATAAGGAAATGGCAGAGTATAAGTAAAAGAATTATATAATTATAGTCTATTAATTAATATAAAAATAATAAACAAATAAGAAAATATATGTTAATATAAATTAGTCCAAAGGAAGGACTATATATGAAAGAATTAGATATAAATAAAGAATATAATAATGGTGGGAGTTTATATCTAGAAGATGGTTATTTATATAAGGTTTATAATGAAATAAGTTATTTTAGAGAAGAAAAGGAAAGAAATATTAGGTTTTTAATGAATAATAGTATTCCTAATACTCCTAAAATATATAAAATGTTATATAAGAATAATGAATTTAATGGTTATATAATGGAATATATAGAAGGGACAATTACTTTTAGAGAGTCTTTAAATAAGAATATAGATTTTATGGATAAAGTAAGTGCTATTAAAGATA
The DNA here is from genome assembly GCA_934101445.1 of uncultured Bacilli bacterium. GTDB lineage: Bacteria > Bacillota_I > Bacilli_A > RF39 > UBA660 > CAG-605. The sequence continues at coordinate 3,679 of CAKORQ010000030.1, forward strand.
TTTATAAGTCCTTAAAGACTTTACATAGTTATGGAATATGTATTGGAGATATTCACTTATCTAACTTTTTATATAAAGATGGACATGGTTATTTAATAGATTTAGATGAAATAAGATATCCAGAAGATAACTTTAAATTTCGAGAAAGATATTTAGTTAAAGAAAATATTAAAAGTGTACCTAGTAAACAAGCAAGTTTTATTACGGATAATATTAAGGTTTGTATATGCTGTTTGTCATTTTTATATGGAGTAGATTTAGAAAATATTATTTGTAAATATTCTCTTAAGAGTGTTAAAATGATTCTTAAATTCTTAACTAGTGATGAAGAATATAAAGAGATATCTAAAGTACTTGATATTAATAAACTTTGTTATTTTGATGATATATTAGTTAATAGAGTTAATAAATCAAGAGTTTTAAAGAGATGATAACTATATTGTTATTGTCTTTTTTTATAAGGGTGGGAGGGTGGGAAGTAATACTAATTCTATACTAATATTAATAAAAATAATATTTATTTAAGAATAATTATGATAAAATAGTTTTATTAAATTTTAAGGGGATGATTAAATGATTTATCTTGATTATGCGGCTTCAACACCAGTAAATGAAGAAGTATTAAATACCTATAATAAGTTAACAAAAGAATATTATGCTAATCCTAATAGTAACCATAAGTTAGGAAAAAAATCTAAAGAGTTAATAGATAAATATACCGAAAATATTGCTTTAAAATTAGGAGTTTTACCCGAAGAATTAATTTATACCAGCGGGGCGACTGAATCTAATAATTTGGCTATTAAAGGAGTATGTGAAAGATATAAAAGTTTTGGTAAACACATATTAATTAGTGCTTTAGAACATAATTCGATTGTAGCCAGTGCGGTTAAAATGCAGAGTCTGGGCTTTGAAGTAGAAGTTATCCCGGTTCGAAATGATGGTTTAATAGATATTGAATCTTTAAAAAAGATGATAAGAAAAGATACTGTTTTAGTAAGTGTTTGTAGTGTCGATAGTGAGATTGGGTTGGTGCAACCTATAAGTAAGATAAAAGAAGTTTTAAAAGATTATCCTCATTGCTTATTACATACTGATGCTACCCAAGGTTTTGGGAAAATTAATTTGGATTTAACTATTCCGGATTTAGTTACTTTAGCGCCCCATAAGTTTTATGGTCTAACGGGAATGGGCTTACTTATTAAGAGAAAAGAAATAGGTTTAGTACCCCAAATAGATGGCGGCAAATCAACGACTATTTATCGTGCAGGAACACCAGAATTACCTAGTATTGGGGCTTTAGATAAAGCAATAGAAATAGCCTTAAGTAATATAGATAGTAATTATAATTATGTAGAAAAATTAAATGTAATAATCAAGGATAAGTTGAGGCAATATAAGAATGTAATTATTAATAACAGGGATAATAGTTTGCCTTTTACGATTAATTTTAGTATTAAAAATGTTAAGTCTTTAAAAGTAGTAGAAAGTTTAGAAGATAAAGAGATATATGTATCGGCTAAGACTAGTTGTTGTCCAATTGAAAGTCCTTCGAAGTTAGTATATGCCTTAACTAAAGATAAAAATATTGCTAGTACGGCTATCAGAGTTAGTTTATCGCATTTAACAAGATTAGAAGAAGTAGAAGTGTTTTTAAAAGAATTTGCTAGTATATATAAAAGTTATTATAAAGATTAAGAATAGAAGTATAAAACATTAGAAAGGAATATAAAAGATATGGAGAAGTATCAAGAGATAGAGCGTAGTATTATTAAGAAATATCGTAAAGAAATATGGAGTAGATTTACAAAGGCTGTTAAAGATTATGAACTAATAAATGAAAATGATAAGATTATGGTTTGCATTAGTGGGGGTAAGGATTCATTTTTACTGGCTAAGTGTATTCAAGAATTAGAAAGACATGGTAAGGTTAAGTTTGAAGCCCATTATGTGGTAATGGATCCAGGGTATAATGATTATAATAGACAATATATAATTGATAATGCTAAGTTACTTAATATTCCTATTGAAATATTTAATACAGATATTTTTGATGTCGTAAGCACAGTTGATAGCAAGAGTCCATGTTATTTATGTGCCAAGATGCGAAGAGGACACTTATATAATAAGGCGAAAGAATTAGGTTGTAATAAAATTGCCCTTGGTCATCATTTTGATGATGTTATTGAAACTACTTTACTTTCTATGTTTTATGGTTCCGAGGTTAAGACTATGTTACCTAAATTACATAGTACCAATTTTGAAGGTTTAGAGTTAATTAGACCTTTATATATGGTTAAAGAAGCAGATATTATTTCATGGCGGGATAGTAATGATTTAGTATTTATAAATTGTGCTTGTCGTTTTACTGAAGGTTGTTCGTTAATAAATGATGGAACTAGTAAGCGAAAAGAGATTAAAGAGTTAATAAAGAATTTAAGAAAAGTAAATAGTGATATTGATAATAGTATCTTTAGAAGTATGAATAATATTAATTTAGATTGTGTTTTAGGGACAAAGAAAAATGGGGAGTATAAGAGCTTTTTGGATGAGTATGAAGATAGAAAAGGTACTTGGGAATAATTGGTAAAGTTTTGGTAATTGACTTAATGACAGGCCAATAAGTAAATCTTTAAACAAAGAAACATTATGAATTTTATTGTTGTTTTTAATGTTTGGATTATGTTAAAAGTTAATGGTATGAATAAGTTTATCCGGAAGTATATTATTAATTAGTTTTATTGAAATTTTAATATTATATTTTAATTTCGAGGAGATACGATTTACAAAACATCAAGTTTGGTTAAGCTAAACTTGATGTTTTGTCATAGTTAATAAGTAGTTTATAAAGTTTAGATAAAACACTTGTATTTTGGAAAAATATGGTTAAAATAGGGAACGTTATTTGTTTTTATTAGGAAATATTTTAAATAATTTCTTGTAATTGGCGAAAAATAAGGTAAAATAAAATTAGAAATAGGAGAAGTATTATGTTTGAAAAGAAATTAACAGGTTATGCAAGCAACGACAAACCACAAAATAAAGGAGCAAAATTTTGGGAAGCTCATCCTATAATACCAGATATTAATATATATACAGCCATTAAGGTTATTAGTAGTTTTTATCGTGATGAAAAGGCAGTTGATTGTTTAAAATTATCAGCAACTTATCAACAGTTATTAGATGATGCCGTTACCGTATCTATGGCTTTAAAAGAATTAGGTGTTAAAAAAGGGGATATTATTACCGTATCTATGCCTAACTTTTATCAGGCTGTAGCCGTTTTTATGGCCGCTAATAGAATTGGAGCGACAACAACATTTTTAAATTCTTTTGCACCAGATGAAGAAATTGTATCATATTTAAATTTGTTTGAAAGTCCCGTTTATATAAATTTTAATCGTAGTGATGAAGAAAATCAGAAGATTGTCGATAAGACTCATGTTAGATATGTTATTACTTTAGATAAAAGTAAAGTTAATTCTTTAAGTCTTAATGGTAATTATCATTTAACTAAGAGTAATACGATTGATTTTAATACTTTAGGATGTTTGGCTAAGTTTCAAAAGAAGACTTTAGAAAATCCATTTAATGCTTTAGATGATGCTTTAATCCTTTATACTAGTGGGACAACTGGAAAGCCTAAAGCAGTAGTTTTAACAAATAAGAATATTTTGGCTTCTGGTATTTATATGAAGAATTCAACTAATTTAGAAAATACTAAAGGCGAGAAAAGTTTAGTTTGTGTTCCGTTTACTTATCCTTATGGTTTTGCTACTTCAACCCTTATGTCGTTAATGTGTGGAAGAACAGCTGTTTTAGCTCCTGATTTATCCAAAGATAATATTAATTACTATTTGAGCAAAAAGCCAAATATTATTTTTGGAAGCCCCGCCCTTTTGGAACTTATTAAAAAAAATATCACTCCTAATGCCGACTTATCGAGTCTTACAACATTTATTTCTGGTGGCGATACTTTAAGCCCAGCTAAAAATGAAGAAGGGGTAAAGTTTTTTCAAGAACATAATAGTAATGCCAAGATTTATAATGGTTCAGGTTCTGCAGAAACGGTTGGCGCGAATACAAATGCTATTGGTCAACCAATAAAATTAGATACGGTGGGAAGAATTTTAACTGGCAGCGACTGTATAATAATTGATGCCGATAAATTTAATAATGAGGGTATTATTGAAGAGAAAAAAATAGGTGAAGAAGGTTTATTGTGCATTGGTGGCGAACACGTATTTAAAGAATACTATAAAATGCCGGAAAAAACTTTAGATGCTAAGGTTATGTATAAAGGGAAAGAGTATGTTCGTGTCGGTAGTACTGGTTTTATTGACAATGATGGATATTATCATTTAAAAGGTAGAGATTCCAGATATTATATTATTTCGACTTTAAATAAGGTTTATTGCGATAGAATTCAATTATTAATGTCATCTATAGATGTTATTGATTCAGTTGCTGTTGTTAAAAAGAAAGATAATGATAAATTATATACGGCTAAGGCTTATGTAGTGTTAAAAAATGGTGTTCAACCTAGTGAAGAAATTAAAAATCATATTCTAGAGGAATGTAAAAAGCCATTAACTATTTATGGTACTGATGAAGTATCACAATTAAATGATTATGAGATTCCAGAAAGTATAGATTTTGTGCCATTTATTCCGAAGACAAAGGCTGATAAAGTGGATTATACTACTTTAGAAGAGTTTGCTTGGCAAGAAGCAGTTAGTCAACAGAAAAGACTAGCTTTGAAATTAGATTAGAAACTTATTAATAAA
>CAKORQ010000031.1 GCA_934101445.1 uncultured Bacilli bacterium
TTTTCCATCAAAATCACCTAGAAGTAGTTTACCACAAATAAGAAGTATTTCTAGTAAAAGTTATTTTGATATAGAAAAATAAAATGTTTTTTTAAATGATGTTGATAATTTCAAAGTAAAATAAAGAATCTTAATATAATTGATTTCTTAATGAACGATGATTTTTAAATTAAAAAAAGAGCTGATTTTAACTATTCTTTGAAATTAAATATTTGATTTAGAATAGTCTTCAGTTCTTTTTTATTGACATAAGTCATCAATAATATTTTTTGAATCTTTAACGATATAGTAATCTTCTATGTAAGTATTATTAGTATTACTGTTAATTTTATGACATTTTACAATATCAATATGATTATTTAAATAGTATATTTTAGTACCACCATCATTTAAGCCATCTACTTTTTTAATGTTATTAAGCATATTATCGAGATTAAATAAATTATCTTTTAAAGCGATGCTTAAATCGTAACTTTTACCAAATTTAGTGACATACTTAGTATCTTTAAATTCAGAATAAACTTTTCTATTATCATTAAAAGTATAAATTACTTGATATTTGGGACTATCATTTAAAACTTTTCCAGCAATTTTGTCTTTTTTTATTAAAAATAAAATTCCTCCTAAAACTACTAAGATAATTAAGATAGAGCCAGTGACAATAAAAATATTCTTTTTCTTTTGCATATAAACCTTTTTAAACCTTTCTAAGTTCATTATATCATGGCTGGGGGGGTAGACAAGTATTAAAAAATAACAATAAATGAGAACTTGTATTAGTCTAGAAATCTGATACTAACAACTTATCATTTTTATTGAAAAAGAATTTTTAGTTTGCTATACTTAAAATTAGAAAGAATAGGGATGCCAATTGAGTATTTTAGGAAATCATTTTTTACCAAATATGAATAATAGGATGACTAATCCAAAGGCTGTATTTAAAGGGAAAAATTATCGGATAAGTATAATTAGTGATATGATACTACGTTTAGAATATGATGAAGAAGGAATATTCAATGATTATTTAACAGAAAATATTTTAAACAGAAACTTTCCTTTACCTCATTTAGATGTTCAAGAAGATCATGCTACTTTAATTGTTAATACTAAGTATTTTCGTTTACAGTATTTAAAGGAAAAGCCTTTTAAAGGTAGTCTTTTTGCCCCAGATTCGACTTTACGAGTAAATGTTTTAAATTCTACTGCTTACTGGTATTATGGTAGTGATGAGGTTAAGAATATTGCCTGTTTAAAACCTAATTTAGATTTAAAAAAGGAATTTATATTTGCTAGTGAGGCTTTAGAATTAGAAGATAACAAAGATAATAAATCAAAGGAAGTAGATGCTAAAAATAAGAAAAAAGAAGAGGCTAAAAAAGAAAAAGAACGATATAAAAAAGCAAAAAATAATATTTTTGAAAGACAAAAGAGTCTGTATTCTTTAGATGGTTTTAGTACTTTAGATGATTCTAATAGTATGATAATTGATGATAAAGGTTATATGGTACCAAGAACGCATAAGTCTCTTGATTTATATGTTTTTGTTTATAATAAAGATTTTCGCTTGTTTTTAGGAGAGTATGCTACTTTAGCGGGGAGATGTCCTTTAATACCAAGATATGCTTTAGGAATTTGGTGGTATAAGGATGATGTTTATACTTTTGATAATGTTAGAAAGTTAGTTTATGATTTTAATACTTATCATATTCCGTTAAATGTTTTAGTGATGGGAAGTAATTGGCATATAAAGGATCCTAATGATTTAAAAAAGTTTAAGAGTGGCTTTACGTTTAATCGGGATAAACTAGGAACTTTAAGTAATTTTACAACATTTTTACATGAAAGGGGGATTAGGTTAGGACTTAGTTTAGATCCTACCGAAGGGATTCATCCTCATGAGTTTAAATATCGAGATTATGCTAGTGAACTGGGGGTTAATGATAGTCAAGATTTACCATTTAATGTTTTAGATAAGAATGTAGTAGCGGCTTATTTAGATAAACTTATTGCACCTTTATATAATGATAATGTCGACTTTTTCTTTTTAGATGTTAGAACTAAAGATAAAAGAGTTATGAATGCTCTTAATTATTATCATTATAATGATTATAAAAAGTTTACTAATAATCGCGGTATGATTTTAGCCCGTCCGGCTTCTTTAGGAGCATTAAGATATCCTATTCTTTATACAGGTGAAACGGAAGTAAGTTGGGATACTTTAAAAAAATTACCGGAGTTTATTAGTAGTTCTTATAATTCAGGACTTACCTGGTGGAGCAATGATATTGGGGGCTTTAAAGGGGGCATTGAAGATAGTGAGTTATATTTAAGATATGTGGAATTTGGTACCTTTAGCCCGATATTTAGATTTGCTTCTTCTTATGGACATTATTATAAAAGAGAACCATGGAGGTGGAATAATCAGGTTTTAAGAGTAGTTAAAGATTATTTAAATTTAAGAATTCAATTATCTAGTTATTTATATGCCGAGGGGTATAAGTATTATAAGTTAGGTATTCCTATTTTTATGCCTTTATATCATATGGTTCCTTCTATGCTTGATGAACCAGATTATAAGAATGAATATTTCTTTGGCAGTGAACTTTTAGTATCCCCAATAACGACTAAGAAAGATATAGCCATGCAACGTAGTGTAGAAAAAATTTATTTACCTAATGGAACTTGGTATGATTTTAAGACTGGGAAAAGATTTAATGGTAATACTAGATATGTAATGTTTTTTAATGATGAAGATTATCCTGTTTTTGCCAAAAAAGGCTCTATTGTACCTATGTATGTTCCCGATAAAAATATAAATAATATTGGTGTTGCTAAGAATTTAGAGGTTCATATTTTCCCAGGGGAAAGTAATATATATAATTTATATGAAGATGATGGGGTAAGTTCTTTATATGAACAAGGTTATTATATTGTAACGAGATTTGATTATAATTATTTACAGAATAATTATACTTTGATAATTAGACCATATGAAGGTAAGAGTGGAATTATTCCGGATACGAGAAATTATAAGATTAGATTTAGAAACACGAGAACTGCTACTGATGTTAGAGTTTTGCAAGAGGCTTTAAAAAAAGATTTTACAGCATATAGTGAAGATAGTGATTTTGTTATTGAAATTAATGATGTTTCTACAGTTAAACAGTTAACGATAATTTGTCGTGGAAAAGATATTGAAATAGATGCTACGCGAATTTTAAATGAAGATATTGATGGTATTATTTCGGATATACCAGTTGAAACCACTTTGAAAAATGAAATTGCCAAGATTATGTTTAGTGAAAAAGATTATAGTGATAAACGAATTATGGTGAAAAAATTAAGGGGTAAGGGGCTTAGTGATTTATATATTAGAATGCTTTTAAGACTTCTTGAATACACTAGTAATAAGAATGGTAAGGCTAAAAATACGGTGAATAATAATGGAATCGGGAATTCTTTTAATAATCTAAAGACAAGTTAGGAAAGAAGAAAACTTGCAGATACAAATTATTGTGTTATAATAAGAAAGAAAAAAAGAGGAAAAATATGAAAATATATCAAGTTTTATTGTTAATAGGAGTTATTCTTGCTAGTATTGCAACTTCATTTTATTTAGTTAAAATGGTTAGTTTGTTATTAAGAAGTAAAGATAGTAAGAAAATAACAGATAAAGAATTAGATAGTAATTTAAGGTATATGGTTATTTCTATTATTTTACTGACTATTTGTTCTTTTGTATATTGTATTACTAGTATTATTGGTAATTAGGTGGCTGTTTAGATGTCGATAAAAAAGAGATTAGAGTATGAAGAAATTGTTGGAGATATTCTTGATAATGAGGAGTTTAAGAAGTTACATTTAGAGCCTCATCATGGAATTAGTAGATATGACCATGTTTTAAGAGTATCAAAAGTATCTTACTTTTTAGCCCGAAATTTAAAATTAAATAATTTAGAAGAAATTACTAGAGCGGCTTTGTTACATGATTTTTATTTTGATAAAGATTTAACTGAGTATGATGCTTATGAAAAGTTAAGTAGGCATCCTAAGGCTGCTTTAACGGAGGCTTCTAAGTATTATAATTTAACTAGTTTAGAAGAAGATATTATTGTTAAACATATGTATCCTCATACTAAAGATAAACCTAAGTATGTAGGTTCTTACTTAGTTTCTATTAGTGATAAGTTAGTGGCTACTTATGAAATGGTAAGATTTAAAGTTTCATTAAGATTAGGTATTTATTTAATTTTTATTTATAATGTTGTAAGTATAAGGATGCAACAATAAAAAAATCCTTATCTGTCCTTGTAGCTCAGCTGGATAGAGCAATCGCCTCCTAAGCGATAGGTCGTGTGTTCAAATCACATCAAGGACGCCATTTTTGATTATATTACATAAAATATTGTTTAAAAGACTTCGGTCAATAAAGAGGGCATTTCTTTGGAGGAATGCTTTTTTTATGTTTAATTTTATCTTTTTTAAATTTTATTGTTGTGGTAAAATTAAGATAATAGAGGAGTTTAAATTATATGAATAATAATAATAATAATAACCAAGTTCCTTCCGTAGATGATATTTTTGGAACTGGTGCTGGTAATAATCAAGGTAATAATGGAAGTTTAGAAAATACAAATTTTAATAATAGTCAAATATTAAATGGGGCAAGTGCTAATGTTTCTTCGGCAGAGCCAAATGTTAATGAAAGTGTTAATTTTGATAATAATAATGCAAATAATAGTCAAGTTTCTAGTGTAGATGCTTCTAATGTTGTTAATATACAAGATGTTTTTGGTAGTGTAAGTGGAGAATCTTCTATGCAAATACCAAATGGTACTTTGCCAAGTAGTAATGTTGATAATAACCTTAATAATATAAATCCAAGTGAAATTACTTTTAACGGAAATAGTACGCCAGATGTTCCTACTTTCCAGGTTAATGATAATGTTAATACATTTTCTAATAATAATAACGTTAACTTGAATGGTGAAAATATTCAGGGTGCCAATAGAACAGAAAATAATATGGGCGCTTTTGGTAATATTGATGTTAATAGCGTTCAAAACGAAGTATCAAACAACGTAGTTTTAGGCGCTACTAACAGTCAAGTAGATATTCAAAATCCGGTTTCAAATGCTAGTGATGTTAACTCTAATGTTATAAATCAAGATGGTAATGCACTTAGCACGGTACCAGTTAATCCAGAGCCAGTAAATCCTGATAGTTCTGTAGGTGTTGGAATTGTTATTGCTAATGGCAATACTGGTTTTAATCCAGTTGATGTTCAAGGTCAAAGTTCCGTTTCTAATCAGGTTATTCCTAATGATTTTAATAAAGGGGTTGTTTCTAATGTGATAAATCAAAATAACATGAGCGTTGATACTAACCAGATTCAAGTAAATACATTAGATAATAGTACGAATATTAATCAAAATAATCTTGATATTAATGGTCATAATGAAAATAATAAAGAACAATTTAGTGATGAAGAACTAGTTACCGCCTACGTTGGGGAAAAATATAACAAATTTAAAAGTAGTAAGTTTAATATATGGGTTTTATTATTTGGACCTTTATATTTAGCCTATAGAAAAATGTTTTGGTATGGAATTGGATTGTGCGTTATAGAATCATTTTTAACGAATTTTATAAAAATTGGGATTATATTTGGTTTAATTTTAAGAGTGGTTTTAGCCGTATTTATTAATAAGTTTTATTTACAAGAGGCAAGTAAAAGAGTTAATAAAATTAAGAGCGAAAATGCAAATGTAAGTAAAGATGGTTTAGTTTTAGCAAGTAAAATTACTGGGGGAGTTAGTAAGGATTTATTAGCGCTTGCTATGTATGTTACAGGTACTATTACTACTATCGCTTTAATTATTTCTATGATAACGGGAACTGTTGGTTTCTTCAAAGATATTCTTAGTAATATAAAATGGAAGGTAACTGATAATAATAATCCAAATAATAATCCAAGCAATGATGATTCTAATAATATTAGTAACGATTCAAATGAAAATTATACATTTGATGGGGTTATATCTTATAATACCGGAATAAATATTAATAATACTTTTAATATTGCGATACCAAGTGGTTTTTCTGAAGATTCATTCTGGGGAAGTAGTGATTATCACTTTAATTATGAGTTAGATAGTAACCAAACATTTGGCGATTGTAAGTTTTCATTTTATAGTCCTAATGGGTATAAAAGTGCGGAAGGTCTTGCTAAGGCTATGCAAAAATATTATGTTAAAAATAGTTTGGAAACTTCAGTAACTACAGCAAAAATAAATAATATTAATTGGTATAGTTTTTCTAATGTTGATTCTTTTTCTACGGAATATTATTATCTTATGAGTAAAGATGATAAAGTGTATGTAGTAAGTTATGAAAGTGGTAAAGATAATTTAGATATTTGTAATTCTTATAAAGATAGTATTATGAATAGTATTAGTTTAAAATAGATGATATTTCTAGATGACTTTGGTCATCTTTTTATGATAAAGATAAGTTTTGTTAAGATAGTTAGAATAAGAAATAAAGATAAGAATGTTAATATTAATAATTTATTTTTATAAGTATCTAAGTTTAAATAAACGGGTTCTGTAGCGATTAGGTTATCTTGATAATAATAGTTAATAAGACCTATTTGGTTATTTTTAAAGTCTTTAAGATGAATAATTTCTTTTCCTAAATATTCGGCTTTAATATCTTTCTTTTGGTAATCATTAGGAAGATAAGCATAGATATTGTTAAGAGGTTTAATATTGTAGAGATTTTTATTATTAAGTATCTTTAGGGTAGTTATGATATCATCTTGAGTATATATTATTTGATTATTATAATTGCTATCTAAAAAATTAATTAAGGATATAGTATCTTTTAAAAGGTAGTAATCATTAGTTTTGGGCGTATTTAAAGTAACAATTAATATATCATGATTATTAGATTCTATAAGGGTACTAATACAAAGATTAGCCTTATTTGTGTAACCGGTTTTGCTGCCTTTAATACGGTCTGTGTTAAGATTAACGTTTTTATTATATATATTAAGAGTACTGCTTACCTTAAGACCATTGGTTAGAGTATATTCTTTAGTGGTATAAATACTTTTAAAGATAGGGTTTTTAAGGGCATATTTTAAGAGTTTTAATATATCATTAGCAGTACTGTAGTGATTAGTATCATCAAGACCCACGACATTGGTAAATGAAGAATTAGTCATTTCCAGGTATTGGGCTTTTTCATTCATTAAATTAACAAATTCAGGAATATTTTTTTTAATAGATAGGGCTAGGGCAATAGCGGCATCGGCTCCGGAAGGAAGGATAGTTGCATATAATAAATCTTTTAAAGTTATTTCATCACCAACTTTTAAACCTGCCCTCGAAGTATCATATCTGACGAGACTTTGCATTTCTTTAGTATAGGTTATTTTGGTATTAAAGTCTTTAATGTTTTCAATAGCGGTTATAACAGTAAGAACTTTCGTTAAAGAGGCAACTGAGGCTTTCTGGTTTGCATTTAATTCATATAAGGTTTTATCATCGGTTAAATCATAAATAACAGCGTTAGCATAATGATTAACTGGGTATTCTAAGGCCAATACATAGATAGGAAAAAATAATAAAAGGAAAAAATATAAATATTTAATTTTAGACATTTAAATCACACTCGCTTATATTATAACATAAATTTAAAATTAAGGGGTATTATTTTTCTGGGAATAGATGGTTCTTCGAATGAAATTCTAAATGAACCACAATATTTAATACCGGAGTATTTAGTCTTTCACTTATTCTACACTAACTTTCACTTGAGCAAAAACTAGTACTTATGGTACTTTGAAAGCAATTTTTGGAAAACAAGCGTCAAAGATGGGAGTAAGATAGGAAGTGTGATGATGAGAAAGCATAAAGTTTTTTCTATTCCTGAACTTAGTGAACTTTTAGATAATATAAGTAAAATAGATGTTTATGAAATAAAGGAAAGAGACCGTTTGATAAGTTAGAACTACTTAAGGTGGTTCTTTTTTTCTTTTTTTCTTCTTTAAGTTGTGATAAACTTTAAGTAAGATAGGAAGTGTGAAATGAATAAAGATAAAGGTTTTTCTATTCCTGAACTTTTAGCAGTTATTGTAATTATGGGGATTTTAGTTACAATTGCTACGATCAGTTATAATGGGATTAGTAAAAGTATTAAAGAAAGAGCCTTAGCTAATAAAATAGAGCTTATAAAGACGAAGGCTCTTGATTACGCAGAAGGTAATAACATTAATAATGAAACAATTAGTGTTGCTAAATTAATAATGGAAGGCTATTTAGAAG
>CAKORQ010000032.1 GCA_934101445.1 uncultured Bacilli bacterium
ATTCTTGTTTTTATTAGTTAAATCACTTAATTAAGTAGTACTGTAATTCATACTATTAATGGCATAAATTACCCTTAAAAGTTCTCTTTTTTCTTCTAGCTTTGTAGCGCCCCAAAATTCTAAAATTTTATTATTATCGTGTTTTCTAATTGCTGCATAATATTCCTCAAAAGTTTTAGTATTATCAAAAATTGAACACAAAAACATTTGATTTTCTAAATTTCGATATTCGGGATAGGTATAATAAAACATATCTGGTTCTTCATTTTTTTTACTAAATATATCTAAATTAACTAAACTGCTTTCTGCACTCGCTTCTCCTAAAAGATTAAAATATTCGTCATCAACTACTAATGCTTCTTGTTTTTTAGTCTTTTCATCTATGCATATTCCTTGCTCAACATGTCTTAACTCATGACTAACAACCTCATCTATTCTAGCAAGTACATCATCTAAATTATTCATATCATTTACTAAAAGCGAAATATTTATTCGAATAACATCATCTTCAGAATTATAATCAGCAAATATACTATTACCAATATCTGAACGAGAAAAGCAATCTACCAACACTATTTTTAAACTTCGATAATTATGAATATTACATGCATCACCATTTTTCACAATAAAATCAATATTATTTCTAATAGTCTTAATAATCTGATTTTTAATATTAAATAAATCTTCGGCTTTAATTTCCAAACCATATTTTGTCATAAAATGACGACTTCCATAATAGCTATCACTAAAACAATCATTATAATTTTTATTTTCTAAAACATATCTACTAGTATTCTTTTTTATTTGTTCATATATTTCTTCGGAAGTATAATCCTTATTTTCACAGCAAGTACTAAAGTTTCTTTTTAGAAGTTCTTGATATTTTTCTTCATTTAAACCCATATCATCTTGTAACCCCAAATCCTTAGTACTCCTAAAATAGTCTTTTAAAACCTCGGCTAAGTTTTGCACTTCTTCTTTAGCAGTATCTTCACCAACTATTTCATTACCTTTATTTTTTGCCATAACAAAAACAATTGTATCTTTATAACCACAAGATGCCATCATATTAGCAACAAGTGCAAAACATATTAGTAAACTGGCACATCTCTTATTCATAAAACCCCTCTTTTAATTGCCAATTATCTTAAACCAAAATTTACTAAAAGTCAAGATTTTTTCAATCATATTTTCATCTCTCACCACAAATCATAAAAGTCCTACTATCTAACCCCGTTATGTGTTAAAATTATCCTAGAAAGGAGTATTATTTAGATGAAAGATAAGAAAAACATTCTAATTATTATTTTAAGTATTCTTTTAGTAATAACTGTTGGTTATATCGTTTATAGCGAATTAAATAGCAAAAATATCAATAATTGTAGCAAAACTGAAAACAATAATATTGAAAATAACAATTCCAACAAAAATAATGAAAATAACCAAAATCAAACCTCTGGTCAATCAGAATATAACATTGTAGGTGAGGCTTATAACGGTATTTAAGTTATAAAAAATACTAATGATGATATTAACCATAAAAATGGTGATCCCCTAGAACTTGTTGAAAAAGTTATATTACCTAAAATATTAAAAGATACTGATACTACCAAATCTATTAATAAAAAGATTTTAGATGATAATAAATGGGCCATCTCCACCGTCGAAAAAGGTTTACAAAATGAAGATAATCCCTATACTTTATTTGATGTTACTACTAATTATGACTACACACTCAATAATGATATTCTCTACCTCTTAGTAACAACTAAGAATTGGTATTATCATAGTGAAAGTTTCAACAATTATTATAGTTATTATTATGATATGAAAAATGACAAAGAATTAACAACTAACGAAGTAGCCTCTATTCTTAACATTAAACTAAAAGATATTAAAAATGCTAAAGAAATTACTAACATTATGTATATTAATAATTATAAACAAGCGAAAATCTATTATAAAGAATTAGAAGATAATTGTAGTAATGAAGAATGTAAAAATGAAACTACTATTGATTTAAAATAAATTTTCAATAAAAAAGTCCACTAATCCCTTAGTGAATTTTTTTAATTAATCTCTAAATTAAAATCACTTTTTTTCTTATTCTTTCGTTCTTCCTTATTAACATAAACAGTTTCATAAGAATCACACACAGTAATAAAGGCTTTATTATCAATAAGTAATATTACTTCTTTAATTTCTAAATAAAACTTACTTTTAATAGATACTACTAATATATCATTACTTCTATTACTATATCCGCCTCTACCTTTTAATATCGTAATTCCATAATTATAAGTTTCACTTAAAAACTTTCTTATTTCTTTATTTTTGCGAGAATTTATATAAAGTATTTTATCTTCTTTAATTCCTAGCATAAATTGATTAGAATATATACTTTGGAAGATTAATATTACAAAGGCATATATTAAATGTTCTATGCCAAATACTAACCCCGTTAAAGCAACAACTACGCCATCTACCATAATAATTGCTTTATCCATTGAAATTTTTAAATATTTACCTAAAATAGATTCTATTATATCAGTGCCCCCAGTTGTATACCCTGTTTTAAAAACCAGCCCTAGACCAACACCATTAATAATTCCCCCAATAATAGCCTTTATTAATAAATCAACACTACTTAAATCAATTAAACCAGTTATATAACTAGTTAACTTTAACATAACGGGATAAATAAGTGCTCCTAAAATAGTTTTATAAGTATCATCTTTACCTAAAAATATAAAAGATAAGATAATTAAGAAAATATTAACTACTCCAACAAATAAAGAAGTATCTATCTTAATAAAATTATTAATTACTATAGAAAGACCGCCAATTCCGGTAGAGGCTAGGTTATCTCGTACACAAAATAAGTTAAAAGAAAATGCTACTATAGTTATTCCTAATATAAATTTTATCCATTTTTTCATATAACCATTCCTTTATTATTTATTACTTAGATTGTATCAAATATATATAGTTTTTTAAAGGATTATATAATTTAGTTAAACTCCCCACCCTCCCACCCTAAATGTATTATTTAGATATAATTTATTATATAATAGATATACAAGGAGTTTTATTATATGGAAAGTTTAGAATATTTAATGTATGTTGATGAACAAGAAGAAAAAGAAAGGATTTATAATTCTGAAATGAAAGAATACTATAAAAATGGCGAACTTAATGGTGAGATAAAAGGTCAAATTAAAGGCGAACTCAAAAAAGCAAAGGAAATCATAAAAAATGCAACTAAAATAAATCTTACTTTAGAACAAATTTCTAATATAGTTAGTCTACCTGTCAATGAGATATTAGTTATTCAAAGCGAGATAAACAACAACCAAAATTAATTTAAAAACTCTATTACGCAATTTTTGATTTTTTTAGATTTTGCGTAATAGAGTTTTATTCATCTATACTCACCAAAGTTATTCTAGCATAACCATTTCCTTTTTTAGCACAGTTACTTGTTGGCGTTTCTTCATTACAAGTAGTCGATATAGTTTTAGTACTTTCTTCATTGGATTCTTCACAGTTATAGCAGTACATAACTTTGTTAGTTAAAAGTGAATTTCCGATATAACCGGAGCCACCACCGCCGGAACCAGTCATCGAAATGTTAGTTGTCCAATTGCCAGCTGAGCCACCATAATATCCAGCACCGCCGCCGCCAGAAACAATAATGATATTGTTTTTATAATTTTCTAACTCAGAAAGTAATCCTGATTTACTGGCGATATGAGTAGCACCTCCGCCACCTCCAGCAACTTGAAAATTTTGATTATTTATATTATCGTAGTTTCCACTACCACCGCCATTGTAACCGCCTTTATAATTACCAGAGTTCCCACCAATTTGAATATAAATGTTATCATTTTTACTAACATTTATTTGTCCAATTGAATATCCGCCGTAACCACCGTTAGTTTCAACATCTCTTATTCGTCCATTACTTCCTTGGGCTCCCCATGTTTCTAATTTATAAGTTCCTGATACTGGTGCCACAAAAGTTTGTTCTCCTCCTGTGTAATCAAAATTAAATACTGTATCACCATCATAATTAAAATTAATTGGCTTTTCAACTACTACTATTTTTGATTTAAAAATCTTTATTTCATTATTTAAATCCTCTAATGTTGTATCATAATCTATCCATAGTCTTAAAGAATAATCGACTGTTTCATTAGGTCTTAAAATACTTGTAGTTAATTTACGACTTTCAATACTACTAGAATTAGCTTTATCAGTGGTATCAAAATTACTAAATAAACTTATTTCTCTAGTATTATTGCCTTCAAACATGACATCAATAAATTTACTAGCCAAAGTACTACTATTTAATACTTCTAAATTAACTGAATACTCTGCTGTTATATCACAAGTATTAGTAATAGTAAAAGTATAAGGAGTTAAACCTTTACCCTTATCATTACTTATGGGATAAGCATTATCTAAATTAATATTATATTCTTTATTGGTTATGGATAAATCAAAACATTTAGATTCGGCTAAATTAGTAGTATCCTGACTAACTGATATATTCCATAAAGAATAAGATACTCCTATTCCTAGTAATATTATTAATCCTAAACTTATACTTATAAATATTATATTATTCTTCATTACACATATATTCCTTGCTATTTTCTTATTTATAGATTAATTATAGCATATTTATTCGTATTTTGTTCGATATTTTTATAATTGGTTATATAAATGTAAAAATCATATTAGGTGATTTATCATGAATAACAAATTAGAAGAATTAAGAGAGAATAATTTTTTAACTAAAAAGACTTTAGCAAAGGAATTAGGAGTTAGTGATTCGATATACTCCCGTTGGGAAAAAGGGAAAGATATAATGCCAACTAAAAGGTTATATGAAATAGCAAATTACTACTCCATTAATGCTGATTATGTATTAGGACTTTCTCCTATAAAAAAGGAAATAAAAAGTAATAAGATATTAAATAAAGATTTAATGGCCAAAAGAGCCAGAGAAATAAGAAATGATGCAAAGATGCCTTTAAGTGAATTTACCAGTTTTTTAAATACTTCTCCTTCCACTTGGAATGCTTATGAAACGGGAAAAGTTATTATTTTAGGAGCCTTTTTATACGAAGTATGTACAAAATATAATATATCGGCAGATTATTTATTAGGACGAAGCAATATAAAATATCGGTAAATATTTAGACTAATCGGGATAAACTAATTAGTTTTTTTCAATTTAAAAAACGTGTTCATTTAGAACACATCTTTATTAAACCAATCATACTTATTAGCTAAAAATCTATAAAGAACTTTAAATAAGCTTAAGATTGGAGTGGCTAAAATCATGCCTGCAATTCCAAAGAAATGACCAAAGATTAACAAGCCAATAATAATTGTAACTGGGTGAAGTTGCATAGTCTTACTCATAACTACGGGTTGCAATACATAATTCTCGATTAACTGCACTATTGTTGCTACAATCAAAGTAATAATGCCGATAATTGGATTTTGAGAAAAACCAACGATAACTGCCGCGGCCCCACCAATATAAGGACCAATATATGGAATTAAATCAGTAATCCCACAAAGAAGCCCAAATAAAATTGGTGATTTTAAACCAGCAAAGGCAAAGCCAATCGAATCACAGACAAAAACCATGAAGGCTACTAATAAAGTACCATTAACACATTTTCTTAATTCATTAGCAATATTATCAACTAAATTTTTAGTCTCTTCTTTATGACTCTTAGGTATATATTTAAGTAAATGATCAGTTACATCATTAAAATCAAATAATAAGTAAATACCAACTACTAAAGATACCCCAATCGTTCCAATCCCACTTACTAGGGAACCAGCAATGCTAACAATCTTTGATGGTAAATCATTAGCAAGCCCTCCCGCTAAACTTTCCATAGTTTTAAAAATATTATTTTCAATCTCGGCCACATTAAACATTTCACTGCTATTAAATTTATCTAAAAAATTAGTAATCCACAATTTAACTTGAGTAAAAATATTTGGTAAGGCTGCTACTAAATCATTTAACTGATTATAAAGAGTAGGAATTAGCATTCCAAAGAAAGCAAACAAAATTATTATAAAGGCTAAATAAACGGTTATGCAAGCAAGACCTCGCTTCCAACCTCTATTTTCTAATTTTACAACAATAGGATTAAATAGCCAGGCTAACACAAAGCCAATAAAAAATGGTGTTGCTACTTTTAAAAGGGTTACAATTAATTTCAAAATCCCCCATTCTTTAATAATTAAAGTTCCTAAGAAAATTATCCCTATTATCATCATAATATAAACTAGATGTAATATTTTTTTAGATAAACCGACAACCTCATTTACATCACGAACATTAATTTTACCATTTTTCTTTTCATTATCTTTATCCATGTTATCCCTCCTTTAAATATATTCTAAATATACCATAATTATAGAAAAAAGAACATACTTTTCGTATGCTAAAATAAGTCAACCTCATCTAATATCTCATTAAATAAAGCCTCATATTTTAATTTAGCCATTTTCTCATAAACAAATAATGATGCAACCGCTAAACCTACTCCTAAAGATATATTTAATATTTTTTTCATACCAATTCCTTTCTAAAATTAGTATGAATATAAATTTATATTTTATACTTTTCTTTATTATTTTTCAAATAATTATTAATCTAAATATTAGCAAGTAATTGTTCTTTTAAAGAAGTTTTTCTATTCATACTATAATCATTATTAACAGCCATTAGAAAGGATTCTACTTCGCCAATTAAAATCAAACTTTTCTTTGCCCGTGATACTCCCGTATAAATAAGTTTATTATATAACATTTTATAGTAGTTTTTAACAACTGGCATAATAACATTAATAAATTCACTACCTTGGGCTTTATGAATAGATATAGCATAAGCCAATTTTACATTTAGCATTTCTGAGACGGTTAAGGTTACCAAGTTACCATCAAAGTCGATATTTACATTTAAGGCTTTGGAATTATCATAACTAAAGATATTTTCAATATAGCCAATATCTCCATTATATATGCCTTTATCGGGATCATTTACTAGTTGCAAGACTTTATCCCCAACTCTAAAAATATTCTCGCCTACTCTAATTTCTTTCTTTTTCTTGCTTGGAGGATTAAATAAATTTCTTAACTGATTATTTAAATTATCAATGCCATTAATCCCTTTATACATAGGGGCAAGTATTTGAATATCTTTATCGGTTAGACCCTTATTAATAGATAATTCACACACTTTTTTGATACTTTCTACCATATTATCACTATTTACTTGTAAAAAATTATAATCATCTTTTTTAGTTAAGAACTCTTCGCCAATATCTTTATTTTTTATTTCTTTAGCTAAATAAGGAATAAAAGAATTTTCGCTTTGACGATATATTTTTTCTAAAGGACAAAAATTAAATAAATCAGAGGCAATTAAATCACTTAAAACCAAACCACAGCCAACTGACGGTAATTGGTCTTTATCGCCAACTAAAATCAACTGAATATTATTAGTTAAACCTTTTAATAAGGCATCAAAAAGATTAGTATCTATCATACTTACCTCATCGATAATGATTAAATGATGATAATTTTTATTTAGTTCATTAACTTGAAATTCATTAGTATCTTTATTCCATTTTAAATATTTATGAATTGTAGAAGCCCCTAAACCAGTAGCCTCACTAAGTCTTTTAGCAGCCCGGCCAGTAGGTGCTAAAAGAGCAATATGAGCCTCGACATTATTTGGTCCTAATTTATACATTTGCATATAAAGGCTAGTTATGGCTTTAATTATAGTCGTTTTACCTGTACCGGGTCCGCCGGTAATAATACTAATCCGACTTTCTAAAGTTTTTTTAATCGCGGCTAATTGGTTGGTATCATAAGTTACATCTAATTTTTCTTGAAGTTTTACCACTTCAGTATCAAACATGCTAATATTTTTATTAACAATAGGCATATTATAAATATGAATTAACGTTTTGGCGATATCAACTTCCATTTTATAAGTAGTGTACAAGTAAATTCTTTTATCTTTAATATATATATCATTATTATTTTGTAAATCTAAAAGAATATTAGGCAAATTATCATCAGTTAAAATGCCAAAATAACTCTTTAGTCCATCTCTTAGTTCTTCTTCAAAAAAATAAGTATCGCCGGTTTTTATTTCTAACTCT
>CAKORQ010000033.1 GCA_934101445.1 uncultured Bacilli bacterium
TATACTTATTCATACTATTAAGCCTAGAAGGAACTTCTTTTACATCCATCTTCGCATAACCAATACTTTTCGTACTTAAGTTATCTATATTAAATTCAAAAGTCTTAACATAATAATCAGTTAAACTATTAATCTTAGCCTTAATACCACTTTCTATTTCCTCAATTTGTTTAACTAAATTAGAAACTTGCATAAAATAATTATTAAGTTTATACCTAACATTTTTTAATTTTCTTAAAGTCTCTTTTAAATTATTATTAGCATATACATTATTACTTACATAAATATTGCCTAAATTATTTTCCGTA
This sequence comes from uncultured Bacilli bacterium, assembly GCA_934101445.1. Classification (GTDB taxonomy): domain Bacteria; phylum Bacillota_I; class Bacilli_A; order RF39; family UBA660; genus CAG-605. Next base: position 309 of record CAKORQ010000033.1, read on the forward strand.
ACCTTTAAACTACTAATAATATTTTTTAAATTATTTAAGTAACTCATTTTATTATTTTTCTCATAATAAATAATCATACCTATTTTCAAATAACTATTATAAATATAATTTATTAAAGTTTTTCTTTCTTGCAAACAAGTTAAAAATTTTAAAGAATTACTTTTTTCTATAACCATTTCATCTTTAAAACGTAAAGCAATACCATCTTGCCAATAATTAGTATAAATATCTTCTAAAGTATTAAAAATTTCTAAAACATCAGTTTCATAATTATCTAAAATTGTATTAATCCCATTTTTTCCACTTAAAATCATCTTTATGTTATATAAATTAACTTTTAACATTCTAAACCTCCCTTATATCATTTTTTCAAAAAAATCACTATTTTCTTGCGATTTATATGTTCCTAAAATAAGAGTAGAAGCATTTCTAATATCTGTTGCGTGAATAGTTATATTATCCCCATAACAAGTACCACTAATAGCATTTATTAGAACATAATTATTCTTTGGATTTAAGCGAACGTTAGTTAAATCACTAATTGACTTAACTAACATTTTCTTTATTTTCCAAATAAGTTCATTAACTGGTAAAAATATATCAAACGAAGAATTTAATTCCGGCACTAATAATTTTACTAAAACTTTATTATTCATTATCATCATCCTCTATCTTAAAATCAGAGAAAGATATTAACTTAACCTTACTACAGTCACCATCACTAATAATATAACCATAATCAATATCTTCACTAGACTTTTCTTTTACTATCTTATTAATTCTAAAGACGCTTTGGTCTTGAATACCACGACCTATCCATAAACCATCCGTATTATTTTTAATTTTACCATAAAAGCCATCATATTCAATACCTTTTAAGTTTTTAGCAGCATCAATAAGAAGCATATAAATATTATCTTTCTTTAAGGAAGATTCAATAAATTTTTCTAAGTTACTAACGGGATTTATTATATTTTTTAATTTACTTAATCCATAAAAGATAAATAAATACTTAGTACCATCAGTCAAAGCGTTGACAAATTCATCCAATTTGGTTATTAACTCATTAAAACTATCCCGATAATATATTAGTTTCTTACCATTATATTCTTTCTTATCTAAATTAGGAATTATGTTTTCTAAATCAAAGAATACAGGTTGAACATTATCAATATGTAACGCAAGTTCCGTTAAAGATTCCACAAAATTAACCGTATACTCAATCCGATTAGAACTTATTGTTAAAGATTTTGAAACGTTAAAATCTAACTTAGCAATCTTTAGACTATCGCGAATGATACCCACTGGTAATTTAGGAAATTTAATAAATTTAGTTATTAAATCAAGGGCTACTTTATCTGGTAAAGTAGGAATACTTGGCGCTTTTTCTTTATTATTGTCATTAACAATGTCTACTATCTTACTAACTTTACTTGTCCACACCTCATTAGTAGATTCAATACTGGCCGTTTGAAATTCATGAGCAACTTCTTCAAAAACAATACCACGTCCTACAAAAGCCTTAGGTTCAATTTTAACGGGAACATTAAAGATATTATAATAATCATTACTATCAGTTAAATGAAGAGCATATCTGGTTAAGAAGTTCATTGAAAGTCTTCTGGAAACAACATTCGTATTGTTACAAACTAAAATTACATAAATACCATATCTTTGACATTCACGCGTTATAGTAATTAACTCATCTACTAAAGAATCATTTTCTTCAATAACAGCATCAAAGTTATTAATAACAAATAAAATATTACTTAAAGAATTTTCTGTTACTTCATTGTATTTATCAATTAACCCCCCATAAGGTATTAATAATTTCTTGCGTTTTTTAATTTCTAAGTTAATCATCTTAAGAAGATTATTTTCCTTTTCTTCTTCCCCAGCATAAACAAAACCGCCAACTTGATTGAAAGATTCAAATATACGCAATGATTCACTACCAAAATCAATTCCGTAAAGATTAAATTTATTAGTACGATAATTAGTTAAGAAACCATAACAAATAATTCTTAATAATTTTTCTCTTTCTTCTTCATCATTACCATAAATAATAGTATTTCCATTTTTAATTAAAGAATATTTTAAAACCCCTATGCTTTGGGATTCAGGAGCATCAAATTCACCAATTATAACGCTTAAATCATTATCAGGGTGATAATCATACTTTTGATTCAAATTATCGATTAAAATATTTTCTGGTATCGAATCTAGCCACAAACGCTTAGCACTTACATGCAAGATGTTAGCTGTATTAATAATTTCGGTCATAATAGCCTTTAACTGTTCGCCATCGGCCGTTACCTTAACTGACTTACCAGCCTGAATACTTTTTAAAGAAACACCAACATCATTAATAAATTGAATTGATTTATCTACTTCTTTAACAACTAAATCACTTGGGTAGTATTTGGCCCCACACCACGCTGATTGACCCATCGCAAAATATTCATCATAACCAACTTGAAGGTAGAAACGACCCGTTTGCTTTAATAAAGCGGCATCTGGTTTCTTTAACATTTCGTTACTATCCTCAGCAGTCTGGACTTTTAAACAGACTCTAAATTTCGTATTAGACCAAATTTGGTCATTAACAACCCCACTAGGTTTTTGGGTAGCCAAAATTAGATGGACTCCTAAAGAACGCCCAATACGCGCCACCGAAATTAAATCATCCATAAAATCTGGTTGTTGACTTTTTAATTCGGCAAATTCATCGCAAATAATAAATAGATGGGGAACAGGCTCTTGCAAACGGCCTTCTTTAAAGAATTTCTGATACTTATAAATATCAATCGTACTTTCTCCTAAAGCATCCCTAGCCTCATTAAATACTCTTTGTCTTCTTTTAATTTCACTATCAATACTAATTAAAGTTCGGTCAAGCTCTGATTTATCAAGGTTAGTAAGAGTACCAGCTAGATGAGGAAGCTTTACCCCAGTTGCTTTATTTTCAAATGCATAAGCAAGACCACCGCCTTTATAGTCGATTAAAATAAACGCTACATCATTAGGACTATAATTCATAGCCAGAGATAAAACATAAGTGATAATAAATTCTGATTTACCCGAACCAGTCATACCAGCAATAAGACCATGAGGTCCATGATACTTTTCATGTAAATCTAAATACATTAAATTACCATCACTATCAACCCCAACCTCTGTTTTTAAACTAATAGTCGAATCATTAGATTGCCAACGGCTCATAATATTAAGCCCCGAAGTCTTACTAACATTTTCCATTTCTAGGAAGGTTAAAGAGTTAGGAAGCATCCCTGCCTCTCCTTCAAATTCAATGGGAACATTACTAACTTTTCTTGCTACCCACATCATATCAATATAAGGCTCAACTTCATCCTTAAACTTAATATTTTCTTGATTTTCAAAAGAATTCTTAAGTAAATTAGAATCATTATCCCCTAAAAGAATAAAATTATCACACTTGCTAGGTAATCTAGACATCTGTTCTTCTAAGATAATTAAACTAAAATCATTATTATCTTTATCTTCACAAACATTTTTAATAACATTTAAATTTTTAACCATGCTAAAATCATCTATAATTACTAAGTAATATGGACTCTTAGGCCCCTCATCACTATGAGATGCTACCTTTTTTTGATACTCAAAATTTAAATATTCATTAAGTCTTTTAGCCTCTTCGATATCACTAGCAAAAAACCTAATTTCTTTATCATTAGAAAAATTATGATTAGTATACTTTAAATAATCCCAATGATTTTTTAATCCTTCATTAGTAAATACTACTATTTTTAAATCTTCATACGTATAATAAGCCAGAAGTTGTAATAAAACATTATTTATAAATGGATACTTTTTATAAGAATTACCCAAAATACCCGTAATTTTACCGGTATAAAAAGAATAACCAATCGGAACTTCTTCGATATATTTATACTCGTTTATAAGCTTATCAGCATCCTTTTTTAATTTATCATCATCAATAGTAAAACCATCTTCAGGATAGTTAATCTTTACTTGCATCTTCTCATTACCTGTACCAATACGCACGGTTAAAAAGTCATCTTGTTCTACACGCTTATCCCAGAAAGTAAGTTTACCGTTATTAATTATTTCAATAATTTCTCTTAAAGGAATTAAATTTTCTAACAGAATTTCTTTTTGCAAGTTTCTCTCTAAATTCAGTTCTTTTCGTTTAACATTTAAATATTTACCATATTTATGCGTAATCATAATGTTTCGTTGAAATTGAACAAATTTATTAAAAAGCCGAGTTAATAAAGGCCATAACAAACTTGATAATAGCATAGCCACGCCACTTAAAATAGTTGGCCAACTTTGAGCCCAGGTAGTTTCTCCTCTGGATAACTTAGCAAAAGTATTTAACGTATTGGCAAACGACACCGCAGCCATAGTAAGCATTGGGGCTAAGACTAAAAGCAACGGAGGCTCCGTATTTTCCGTTCTTCCCGGTGGCGGTGATAAAGTAATTTCTTTTTCTTCTATTTTTCTTCGTAAGCGCGGCGACTTCGAAAAATAATCATCTTTAGTATATAAATCACTATCAATAACATCTAAATCTCTAGGTTCCGTTGGTTTAGGTAAGTTAGCAACTTTTAAATTACATCTATCTTCATATACATAAATAGAACTATTAGGATTATTCATAATAACCATATTATATAGAAAATAAATTTTAAAACCATAAATATCTAAATAATCACCAAAACGAACAATACTCTTTTTATCATTTATTATCAAATTATTTAAATAAACTGGTATCTTTTTAGAGTTTTCAAAAACAATATTATTATTTTCGACATAAACTTTTCCAACATCACTAGTTATCAAAGGATTATTAATAACGATACTACTATTTTTATTATTACTTATATTAAATTCTAAGTTACCACTATAAGCAAAGTATTTAATTGAATCATCATACAAATTACTAACTCTTATCAAATATACTTTATCTTCTCTTTTTAAGAAATAATACTTACCTGGACTTATAACTGTTTCTAAAATAGGAGCATTACCCTCTAAAACATTTACATATGGAGTTGAGTATAAAACCCAGTTATTATCTCTAGCCTCAATATTAATTAGTTTATAAGGTTGTTCCTTATCCATATCAAACTTATAAATTCCTTGCATCATATTTGGCAATGTAAAAGTAAAAATCTTCTCATTTGTGTATAAATCTATCTTCATAACGACCCAATCCTATTCTTATTTAATTTTATCATAAATAGGTTCGTTTAAAAAGTATAAATAGAAAAAAGACTGTTTCATTAGAAAAAACAATCTCGCATCTATTAGTATTAATTTCTAAAAATCATCATCCATTAAAAACTTAAATATATTTAAATGAATAATCCCATCTTGAGAAATTATTAGTTTTTATTTTTCGAACCTCTAAATCAGTAGCATAAAACTTATTTAAAGTTTTAAGAACTTGTTTACCCACAATGTCATAACGATAAACTCGATTAACTATAAATATTGAACATAAAACCTCCAGATATTTATATAATGTATCACTGGCTATTAATGTATTATTTTTATTAAAGAATTTACATGATAAAAATTTCCAATCCGCTGAAAAAAATTTTTAAACAATCAACAGTAGCTTCTACCAATATCAGTTTACATAGCAGTTAAATATTTCAGTAAACTTACCTTTCTTAAATAGACTTTCAATTATGTGCTAGGTTTTAAAAAATCTAAGAAAAGTTATTTTTAATCAACACCTCAAAAAAGCCTCAAAAATTAATAAAAACCTAATTTACAAAAGGGTTCATTTATGGTAATATTAACTAGCGAAAGGAAGTTAAATAAAATGAAAAAAACAAAAATTATTTGTAGTATTGGTCCATCTACACAAATTTGGGAAAATTTCAAAGGTATTGTAGAGGCTGGTATGAATGTTGCACGTATCAATTTCTCACATGCAACTTTAGAAGAAAGAGAATTAGACTTATCATTAATTAAACGTGCTAATGAAGAAATGGGCGCTAATATTGGTATTCTATTTGATACTAAAGGTCCAGATTTAAGAACTTGTACATTTGATGGTGATTACATTGAACTTGTAAAAGGTAAAACAATTCGTATTGTTGAAGAAGATGTTTTAGGTAATGCCCAGAGAATTTCTTTCAACTATAAGGGAATCCTTAAGGATTTAGAAGTAGGACAAGCTATTCTATTAGATGATGGTTTCTATAAATTAGTTGTTGTATCTAAAGAAGAAGATGGTCTTACTTGTGAAATCATTAATGGTGGTACTATCAAATCTCGTCGTGGTGTTTGTATTCCAGGTGTTAAACTTAATGTTCCATTTATCTCTGAGGCTGATAGAGAAGATATTAAATATGCCTGTGAACATGACGGTGACTACATTGCTGTATCATTCGTAAACACTGCTGAAGATGTAAAAGCTGTTAGAGATTTATGTAAGGAATTTAATCGTGAAGATATGATCATCATTTCTAAAGTAGAAACTCAATACGCTATCGATAATCTACAAGAAATCGTTGATGCTTCTGATTATATTATGGTTGCTCGTGGCGATTTAGGTATCGAAACTGGTTTAGAAAACTTACCATTATATCAACAAAGAATGATTGATATGTGTCATAAGAATGGTAAAGGCGTTATCATGGCTACTCAAATGATGACATCTATGAAAGAAAGCATTCGTCCAACAAACGCTGAAGTTACTGATGTTGCTAATGCTGTCCTTGCTGGTTGTGATGCTATTATGACTAGTGATGAAACTACTATGGGTAAATATCCGGTAGAAACTATACAATATATGGCTAAGATTGCTGTTAATGCTGAACAAATCACTAAATACAATCTTGCTGATTACAAATTAAGAGGTACTGATATTCACAATGCCATTTGTAAATGTGCTGTTGATGCTACTTTAGAATTACCTGTTAAAGCTATCGTTGTATCAACTAAAGAAGGTAAAACTGCTTTAGATGTATCTTGCCTAAGACCAAATGCTTATATTATCGCTACTGTTGAAAACGAAAAAATGGCTCGTATGCTTGCTCTTAAATGGGGAGTTTATACTAAAGTTGTTGGTAATGCTTCTAAAGATACTGATGCCTTAGTAGAGGAAAGTATTAAAGCCGCTAAAGATATGTTAAATCTAAAATACAAAGATTTAGTTTGTGTTGTTGGTTCAACTCCTAGTGATGCTCATACTAACTTCTTAAAAATTGAAGAAATTTAATTTTTAACTTAATGAAAAGCCCAGTTAATTCTGGACTTTTTTATTGTGCAAAATCTTTTTCAATTCCAATCTAAAAAAATTAGAAGTTTTTCACCTCTAATTAAATATTTAAATCAACTAAATTACTATCCATAATTGAATACAAATAGCATTGAACTGGTAAATTAGTCATTTCTAAAATATAATTTTTATAACCTTTTAACTGTTCTAAATAAGCAGCATCAGTAGTATGTTTTAACTTATAATCAACAATAATAGCCTTATCCCTCTTAATAATTAGTAAATCAATAATGCCATGATTCTCTCTATCACCATTATTATAAATAAATTCATATTCTTTATAAATTTCTTTACTATCATTTAAAATGCCAGTATTAATAAATTTTTCTATACAATTAACTTCAAAAGCATTAAAATCTTTATAATCAGGATTACTAAAATCAGTTATTTCAAATAAATAATGCATACGTAACCCAAAATCAATATTTTTTTGTTCTTCTTTACTTCTTAAAGTACTAGTAACTTTAGAAAAATGACTATTTTCTATTTTTTTACTATCAGGAATATACTCATCTACGGTGATAATC
>CAKORQ010000034.1 GCA_934101445.1 uncultured Bacilli bacterium
TCTTGCATTCTAGTTAAATAATGAAAAAGATTGGAAGTTGGATCAATTGTTATTTCCTTTAAATTGCTATCCACTAAAACATTAGTGCGGTGATGATTATCTTTTTTTAACCCAACAACTGGTATAGATAAACCTAGTTGCTCCAATATTTCTTGAGCCGCCTGAATTTGGTTTTCTCCGCCATCAGTAATTATTAAATCTGGCATAACGCTCTTTTCAATTAAAGCCCTATTATAGCGACGATAAATAACTTCTTGCATAGTATGATAATCATCATTTTTATCAATTTGGATTTTATATTTCCGATACTCACTTTTCTTAGGCCGGCCATTAATGAATACTACCATTCCAGATACCGCAAAAGTTCCAAAAAGATTCGAGTTATCAAAGATATCAATCCGATTAATATGAGGCATATTTAAAGCAAAGGCTAATTCTTCATTAGCATCATAAGTTCTTTTCTCATCAGCAAGGATTAACTTAAATTCATTTTCAAAACTTATTTTGGCATTAGTTAAAGCCATATTTAAAAGTTCCTTTTTAACTCCTTTTTCTGGCACTATAAACTTAGTCTTTAAAGTATCACTAAGTAACTCTTTATTTAAAGTATCTGGAATTAATATTTCTTTTGGAATTTCATTGCGCAAATAAAAATTAGCAATAAACGATTCTATATCATCAATGGTATCAATTGCTAAAACACTATTTTTATTTCCTAAAAGTTTACCATTGCGAATATAAAATATCGTTATGGAAGTATAGCCATTTCGTGTATAATAATTGATAACATCACGGTTAACAAAATCATGAAGTTCTACTTTTTGTTTTTCAGTTATATAATCAATATATTCAAGTTCTTGCTTTAGTTCCATAGCCATTTCAAAGTTTAATTGTTTACTATAATTATCCATCTTTTCTAAGATTTTATTTCTTAAAATCGTGGTATTACCTCTTAAAAAAGATAATATTTCCTGTTCCATCTTACTTACTTTCTCTAAATCTAACTCTTTAGAACAATACCCTAAGCATTCATGAATATGGTAATATAAACAGACTTCCTTTGGCATTCCTTCGCATTTTTTTAAGGGATATAAGCGATTAATTAAATTAACTATTCTTCTGGCTGCATAAGTATTAGGATAAGGGCCAAATAAATAATGACTATCTTTTTTCTTAATATTTAGATATCTCGATATTTTAAGACGGGGATAAGGTTTAGAAATATATTCAATATAAGGATAAGATTTATCATCCCTAAGCATTATATTATATTTAGGATTATACTTTTTTATCAAGTTTATCTCAATTAAAAAAGCCTCAGTTTCACTAGTTGCAACGATATATTTAAAATCTTTAATATTTTCTACTAGTTTTTTCGTCTTACCCGTTTGTTCACGATTAAAATAAGAGGCTAAACGGCGATGTAAGTTTTTGGCCTTTCCTACATATATAATTGTCCCGGTATCATCTAGCATCTGATAAGACCCTGGTAAATTAGGTACTAAATGCAATTTTTCTTTAATCAAGTTTTCCATATTTTTCTCCTTAAAATATTACTAATAACTTCTCTTTTAAATTATAGAGTATTTTTATAAATTTTGCTATAATTATTATAGGTGTTTTTATGAAACTTATTAATTCTAATGAAATAATTATTAAAAAATCTCGTTTTTTAGGTTTTTACTATGAAATTTCTAGTTCAGATGAGGTTAATTCTATTTTAGAAAGTCTAAGAAAAGAGCATAAGAAAGCAAGACATTTTCCCTATGCTTATATGTGTAATGGAACAGCCAAAAAAAGCGACGATAAAGAACCTAGTGGCACCGCCGGAATGCCTATTTATACGGTTTTAGAGCGCAAAAACCTGGCTAATACTTTAGTTGTCATCATCCGTTACTTTGGTGGTATAAAATTAGGCGCCGGTGGGTTATTCCGAGCATATATGGAATGTGCTAGTAAGGTTATTGAAGGTGCAAAAAAATAGTGGTCTCCCACTATTTTTTACTTATCAATATATTAGTTAGTACCTTTAACTTGGCTCATAACTTCTTCAGCAAAGTTTTCTACCTTTTTCTCGATACCTTCGCCTACTTCATAACGAACCATTTTTTCAAGTTCACATTTGTTATTTGCTAAGTAAGTTTTAACATCTACATCGCCGTCTTTAATGAATTCTTGATCAACAAGACAAATTTCTTTAAAGAATTTCTTTAATCTACCAGCAACCATTTTTTCAGCAATTTCAGCAGGTTTTGCTTCTTTCATTGCTTCTTCTTTTAATACTGCTTTTTACTTTGCTACTCTTTCTTCAGGAACATCAGCCTCAAAAGTATATTCTGGTTTCATAGCAGCAGCTTGCATTGCTACATCTTTAGCAACTTCGCTGTTATCGCCTTTAACTACAGTTAAAGCAGCAATTTTACCACCCATGTGTAAGTAACTACCAAAAGTAGCATCATCACTCTTAGTTACTACTTCTAGTCTTCTTAGAGATAACTTTTCGCCAATTTTAGCCGTCATAGCCACAACATAATCGCTAACAGTAGTACCATTAACTTCTAAAGCGTTTGCTTCTTCTACAGTTGTAGCATCGCTATTTAAAACAGCATTACCGATTTCATCAACCATTTTTTTAAAATCTTCATTTTGAGCAACAAAATCAGTTTCTGAATTAACTTCTAAAATAACTGCTTTATTACCACTCACATAGATATTAGCAAGACCTTCCGCTGCAATTCTTGATTCTTTTTTAGCTGCCTTAGCAATACCTTTTTCTCTTAACCAATCAATGGCTGCATCGATATTACCATTAGTAGCCTCTAATGCTTTTTTACAATCTAAGATACCTAAGTTAGTAGCATCTCTTAATTCTTTTACTAATTGTGCAGTAATCATAAATTTCTCCTTATATTTAATCTTATTTATTTAAAGATGCGATTAATTCATCTTTTTTCATATTTGTATAACCTTTAACCTTACGAGATTTAGCCATTGATTTTAACTCTTGAATAGATTTAGATTCTAATTCGTCATTTTTACGCATTTCTTCTAATTCGTTATTGTTTTCTTTAGCATCAGTTGTTTTTGATTTTTCTTTTTCTTCTGTAACATAGTCAATTACTTCTAAACCGTTAGCCTCGCAAATAGCGTTAGTTAAAGCCCCTAAAACGATTTTTACTGAACGAACAGCATCATCATTACCAGGAATTACATAATCAACATCATCTGGATCACAGTTAGTATCTACAATACCAAATACAGGAATATTTAATTTTCTGGCTTCTCTAATGGCATTAATTTCCTTCTTAGGATCAACAATAATCATTGCATCTGGTAATTTAGCCATTTCTCTAATACCACCTAATAATTTATTAAGTTTTTCATATTCTTTCTTAATTTGAATAACTTCTTTTTTAGGTAATACTTCAAAAGTACCGTTTTCTTCCATTTTTTCAATTTCTTCTAATCTCTTAACTCTTCTTCTAATAGTTCTGAAGTTAGTTAAAGTTCCACCTAACCATCTTTCAGTTACATAGAATGATTTTGAACGATTAGCGCATTCAATACTTGCTTCTCCTGCTTGTTTTTTAGTACCTACAAATAAGAAAGTACCACCATTTTTCGCAATATCGCTAATTTTAGCATATGCTTCTTCCATGCAAGCAAGTGTTTTTTGTAAGTCGATAATATAAATATCATCTCTTGTTGTGAAGATATATTCCTTCATTTTTGGATTCCATCTTTTGGTTTGATGACCAAAATGAACCCCAGCCTCTAATAAATTACTAATAGAAACTACAGCCATTAAAAATCCCTCCTTCGTTATACTTCTATTTACCTGCAAACGACACCTACCACCTCTTCGGCACTCGGTAAAATATCTCAGTAAATATGAATATTTGACTTTTAAAGCCATAAGTATTGTATCAAAACCAGAATTTAAGTGCAAGTAGCAACCTTTAAGTTTTAGAAAAAAGTTTGTCTAATTAAAAGTATTTTTATTTATTTTGGGGTTTTCTAACTAATTTAGGTCCTTCTTGTTCATATTGATTTTCTTCCTTTAGTATCTCATCATCTATAACTAAATCACTAACATTTTCTTCTTGATATAGTTCTTCTACTTCCTTATCAAATTTAGCATACCTTTTCTTTTCTACATTTTTCTTTAACTCTTCTTGAATTTCTTTATTTTCAAAAGGATAATATTTAGCCGTTACTTTGATAGTACAATTCGAATCATTTCCAATTCCATATTCAAAACTAAACTCCATTTCATTATCTAAATGGTTAATAAATTCAGGGTTATCTTCCCAATTTCTAATAGTATCAATTACGGCTTTTCTTAAAACGAGCGCTATTAGTTTCCACTGCATACTATAAGGAAAATCGTCTAAGGAACCACTTACTTTAGTAAAAGAAATATTCCAAACGATATTATTAATTGGATAAGTTATTACTTTCTTTTCAGAGTTTGAATCTAATTCATTTAATATTTCAAAAAGAGTAGCATCCATTTCTTGGTTTAGATTAATTATTTCTTTAGAAACACCCAGTTTTTCCTCTCTTAACTTTTCTTTATTTTGAAAATATGTAAAAGTATCAGTAACACTGGCTGTTAACTTAGGATCATATTTAAATTTTATATCTTCCTTGCCACTATTAATAGCAGCAACAAATTCTTCTAATCCCTCATATTTATTTATGCCCTCTAAAAGAATACTTTTAAATTTATTATCAAGGTCTTTATTATTAGCATCTTTATATGCATCTTTGATAATACCAGTTACTTCTAAAACATGAATATCTTCTAAATTATTTCTAATTTCATAAATAACATCACCAGTACCATTACTATCTTTATATGTTAAAACAACAATCTTATTTTCTATTTTTTTAGATATTGGCAAGCGTTGGATTTGATAAGCAACATAACCATTAGGATGCTTAGCATACCTTTTCTTTTCTTCTAAAGTCATTTCTTCTAAGACTCCAAGAACCCTCAAACGCTCAAATATGCTATCTCTGTTTTCATTATATTTCTTAATCTTTTGAGAAACTATATAAATATTAAGCCAGGGTATAAACATGGCTACTATTTTAGCCTCTTTAGAATAGTTTCTATTAAAATTAAATCTTTTCTTAATCCCTACGCCCTGATTATTATAAGTATCATCATCAGTCTTAATATCTTTAGCAATCTTCATTAACTTATTTAAATTTAATTTATATCCCCCATCTGCCAAATCTTTAAAAATTCTATAATTATTTACTCTATTAGCCACCGCACTTAAAATTATAGAACCCCCAACAAAAATTATAAAAGTATTCATAAAATCACGTCTTTCTGATACCTTATCATAGCATATTCTCTTAATTACTGCCAAGATAATTTTTACTCTTTATAATTATTTATTTCTCCTACTTTTAAACCAATAAAAAAGACTTAGAATCATTCTAAGTCAAACGTTATTTTATCCGTAGTTATGGGACTTCCTACCGGTATACTAGTATTTTTAACCTTCCCATTACCATTTAATTCATAATTAATATTTAAAAGCCTACATAAAGCAATTATTTCATTTTTCGTATAACCTATTACATTAGGTAAAGTATAAGTACTATTAGTTTTAATAAATACTTTAGAACCAATTATTACCGCATTATCTTTATTAGGATATTGTTTAGTAACCACCGAACCGGTTCCTAAAATAACTGGATTAAGTCCCAAAGATTTTAATTTTTCTTCGGTACTTAAAACATCAGTATTAACAAAATTATCTAAAGTAATTATATTATTGGAAACCGTATTTTCTAATTTTTGCTCTAAATTTTTATACTTAGCAATTTCATTAACAACATTAACTACCGCATTAGCAGCCTCTTTATAAGGTCCTTCAAATTGTTTAACAGAAAAATAAATAATATACTTAGGATCATCATAAGGAAATAACATGGCAAAAGACCTAATATAATCATAAGTTCCGGTTAAATACCCTCGACCATTAGGATTAGGAATTTGTGCCGTTCCTGACTTCCCCATAATATCTACTAAATCAGAGCGGAAAAGACGAGCATCTGTTTTTCCTGAGATGACAACATTATGTAACATTTCCTTCATTTTAGCAGTGGTTGTTTTTTTTACAACTTGACTTACTTCTTCTTTTTTACCTTCATATTTTACTTCTTTAGTATTACTATCTACTATTTTTGAAATAATATAAGGTTTTAACATTACCCCATCATTAGCAAGCGTTGTTAAGGCTTGAATATTTTGAATAGGGGTGGTTGTAATTCCTTGACCGAAAGCCGCCGTGGCAATTTCTGTTGCATAATTAAAGTTAATTGAACCATTAACCTCATCCGGAAGGGTTATCCCGGTTTTAGTACCAAAGCCAAACTTAGTATAGGCACTTTCTAATTTTTCTTTTCCTAATCTCTGGCTTAAAATAGTCGCCGCTACATTAGAAGAATAATTAAATCCTTCATCAAAAGTAATACGCCCCCATCCAACATTATTAAAGTCTTTAATAACAGCATCACTTACGGGAATAGTTCCCGACATATAAGTTTCCTCACCATTATATAAATCATTATCTATTGCCGCCATAAAAGAAAATATTTTCATAGTCGAACCAGGTTCATAAGCATAAGATACTAACGGATTTAAATAACTTTTCATATTTAGTTTATTAGCATCAAAAGAAGGTGAGGCCCCACTGGCTAAAATAGCCCCGGTTTTAGCATCAGCCACGGTTAAAGTAAGCCAATTAAAATTATAATTTTTAGCCAAAGTATTTATTTCTTGTTCTACATATAACTGAATATTATTATCAATAGTTAAATAAATATCATCACCTGATGCCGCTTTTTTGACATTTTCTTCCGCATAAGGTAGTTTATAACCATAATTATCGGTTTGATATTCGCTAAAACCATTTTCACCCTTTAATTCATCATTATAGTACTTTTCAATGCCCATTTCCCCCGTAATATCACCACTATCATTTTTCTTCGAATACCCAACTATATAAGAAGCAAAATCCCCCATTTGATAATATCTTTTGGAACTAACAACAAAATCAAGTCCGGGTAGGTCTAATTTTTCAATTTCTAATTTTAAAGTTTCTGTTATATCTTTAGCATAAGCAAATTCTACCTGATATTTATTATTACTATTTAAACGCTCTAATATGTAATCATAAGTCATATCTTTATAACCATTTTTAATAAATATTTCACTTAACTTCTTGGCTGTTGTCTCTTTATCAACTACGTGCTGAGGATTATTAGAATTAGTAGTTCTTGACTCACTAAGATAAGCAATCAAAGTATATGAATTAACTGTTGTGGCTAAATAATTACCACTATTATCATAAATAGTCCCACGATGAGCATACAAAATTTTCTTTGTTGTATTTCTTTTTTCGGCATATTCTTTTAAATCAATGCCATCAATATTTTTAGAAAGAGATATATAAATTAATTTACCTATCACCCCTAAAAAAGCAATTACAATAAAAAGTGTTATTAACTTACTTAAATGAATATTTTTTAATTTCTTTTTTTGCATACTTACCCCTATTTTTTAATTCCATCGATACTAGTAATATTATTATTCTTATAAGATAAGCCATTCTTATCCGCAATTTCTCTAATTTTATCTAAAGAGGCTAATTCATTTATTTGCATATTAATTGATTCATTTAGTTTTTCTTGCTTTTCAATATTATTTTTAATTTTTTCGACCTCAATATTTACCTCACTTAATTTGGCTCTAGTTATAACCTGTAAAAGTGGCGAAAATACCAAAATTAGTACAATCAAAATAAATAAGTGTTTATCCCTTTTAATATTCTTTTTATTATTCATCTTACTCACTTTTCCTTATATTTTTTCGGCTACTCGTAACTTAGCACTTTTACTTCGAGAATTTTCTTCTAATTCCTTTTTACTTGGTAAAATTGGTTTTCTGGTAATAAGTCTTAATTTAGGTTTGTATGCCTCGGGTATTTCAGGTAGGCCTTTAACC
>CAKORQ010000035.1 GCA_934101445.1 uncultured Bacilli bacterium
ACTATAGGAGTTAAACTTAAAAGTAACTTCTTAACAACTTGTTTTTTTATTTTATTTTTTTCGTGCTTTAATATGTCTTCAACATTAATATTCTTTTCTTGTTTAATCTGTAAAATACTATAAATATCTGTATCTAAAGCTTCCGCTAATTTTTCTAAAATAGTTATATCAGGAAGACTCAAACCTCGCTCCCACTTACTAACAGCTTTATCCGTAACATATAGTATTTTTCCTAGTTGCTGTTGGGTTAGATTTTTTTCTTTTCTTTTTTCGGCAATAAATTTGCCTATTAAATTATTGTCCATAACTCGCACTCCTAAAAACATTATACTATAAAATAATATTTTTAAACTCTACTATTAGTTTAGTTTAATTTTTATCATAAAAAAGTCATAAAAAAAAGCCACTTAATCAAAAACTAATTAAATGACATCTTCTAATTTATAAGTGGCATAACCTTCATAAGCATAACTAGCATCTATACCTTTCATATAGACATTTCTATCATTAGCTTTATCGGTTAAAGCGTTTTTTAATAAAAAATTAATTTCGGTATCTTTAATTGGACTTCTTTCCATAGCCAGTAAATAATCCTGCTTTTCTACTTTACTCCAATCAACAACCAGTCCTAAATTTTTCTTTAAGATTAAATCTAACCATATTCTAGTACTGCGACCATTTCCTTCCCTGAAAGGGTGAGCCACATTCATTTCTACATATTTTTTAATAATATTATCGTAATTATCCTCGGGCATTGTATCAATTGTCTTTAAAATATCTTTTAAGTATAAAACTGAAGCAAAACGAAAATTGCCTTTGGCTATATTCACCGTTCGCATTTTTCCAGCAAAATCATAAATATCACTAAATAAATAATTATGAATTTGGGCTAAACCCTTAAAAGTACCAACTTCAACAGTATTTATTTTACCACTATCATAAAGTTCCAATGCTTTTAATTTAGTTATCTTTTCCTCTATTTTGGAAAGTTCAACTTCATCTGTTATATTTAATTTATTCTTTAGCATATTTTCTCCCTTATGACAATATTATACCATAATTCACCTGATTTTCAGTAAATTTCAACGATATATCTTTTCTCTAATCTTCATATCCTTTGTTTTAATTAGCACTTCTATTTCAAAATCATCAGATACATTACAATAATTAAATTCAACATTACCTTCTAAAATATCGATATAATTTTTAATATTTTCTATAATTTTATCAAAATCCATTCTCCCTTTAAACTTATTCACTTACTCCCAACGATTTTAATTAAATAACTAGTCTATTTTAACAATTCTTTTCTATCTTCTATTTCTTTTATTACTGATGAGGCCATTGGTCTTTTTTCTTTAGTAGGAATAAACTTATCAATAAAGTTATTCTTTTTATTTTGTTTTAAAGCCAAGTAAGCAAAAGAACAAAATACTACAGCCCCAATAAAGTTAACAAGTAAATCTTTCATGGTATCATTTAAACCTATATCTAAATAACCACCATCAATAGTTTCTAAAATATAACCATTTTCATCATAAATCATGGTTTTTCCTATTGAAGATACTACTATGGTTTTATTTTTACCTGAAGGATTTAAGGTCACAGAGGATATCTTCTTAACAACCGTATCTTTTTGCATATCCATATCCAAAAATTTATCACTGCTATATTCAAAAAATTCCCACAAAACGCCAATTGTCATCGAAAAGCAAAAAGCTACTAAGCATAAGTAAAAGGGTGATAAATTAACATTTTTACTATTTTTATTTAATAAGTCAATTAATGAAAACCCTACGGCAGCCGCTAAGAAACCATTTATAGTATGTAAAATAGTATCCCAATACGGAATTATCCCGTAAAAGTTATTAATTTCTCCTAATATCTCAGCAGCAAAGATAAAGAAATAAATAGTAATTTCTAACCCACTTGGTAAAGTTATGGCAAACTTATTTTGAATAAATAAGGGAGCAAATAAAAGAATTAATGATAATAAACATAGTAAAGCATTATTAATATTTCCTTTTAATAACTGTAAAACCATACATACTATCACTAAAAAACGCAAAATCAAATAAATAGCCAAGGAACTTCTTTTAGTTTCTTTATAAGCCATTTTAACTAATTTAGAAATTGTTAATCTTTTCTTTTTCATTTAATACCTCAAATCTCTTATTTAAAATTTAAATAAATTAACCCCAATTTCTTCATCATAGAAGCGGTCTACACACCCCTCAATAATATTTATTATCATTTCGCAAGTTGTACTAACAAATGCCTTATTAAGATGTCCTCCAAAGGTCTGTCCTTTAACATTAGAGCAAGTTATATGAAGATGGGTATAAACTTCACTATTCTTGGTATTTATATTTCCCATTAAGGAAATTATTTCAAAATCACCAACAAATTCATTTTTATAATATTTTTTCTCACTTAATTTATAAACTCCCGCCTCAAAACTACTAACGGCACCGATTGCTAAAACAGAGGCTAATTTGATATTTTCTTTTATCGCTATATTATGTAGTTCTGTAACTATTTCCTCATCTTTATCAATTCTTGCTACTATAGTATTATTAAATCTTTTATATTCCATTTTAAATTTCCTTTTCTAATTAACCAATTTAATGTTTTCACTATCATTTAAAGCATAAGATATTAATTTATCTTCCTCTAAATTTTCTTTATGCATATCAATTCTATTAATTTGATGATTATTATAGGTTGTATAATAATAAATTCCCTCTGAGGCATTACAACAACTACTATAAATAGTTATTTCATAAGTATTTTCTTTTAATTTACAACATCCTCTTACTTGTTCAACAGAGTTGATAATATGAAAGAATTGGTTTACACTTGCGGTCTCATCAGCACTACTTACTGAATTTAATTTAACAAAAGAGGCTCGAACAAATCTAGACATACTAGATACATCCCCCGGAATGCCAAGTCCTCCTAAACCTCTACTATAACTTGTTAGGTTTAAATTATCACTAAAAGTACTCGGTAATTCTTCATTAGACAAATGTCTATAATTATTTAAATTAAATAATTGTTTATCAAAAGTTGGATTATTGGTCATAACTCCTACAGGATTATCATATATTTTTAAGCCTTCCTTAACTGATTCGATAACTAGACATTCCTTACTATCGGCAATTAGCCAATGTAATGGTGATAATGGATAATTACTACTAAAAGTTTCTTTCGTAATATTAATATTTTCTAGTAAAATTTTAGCCTCAGTAACACTTGCACATTTTCCTAAAATCCAAGGGATAAGTTCAAATTGACAAATATTATCTTTATCCTTTTTTTCATCGTTATATACAGCGTTACCGAAAAAGTTAAGACCAGCCATACCTAATCCCTGCTCATTTACTGCCTCATAATACAAGGGATAATCATTAACAATATGGGCCATTCCTATAAGAGCATAATGCCTACTTAAAATATTACCATTTCTAAATTTAAAGGAATAATTCTTAGGAGTTATGGTTACTTCTTCGCCATAAGAAAATTCATAATCTAAGGTTCTTCCAAAATAAAAATCTTTAGTTTTATAAGTTATTGCTGTACACATATTTTTACCTACTTTCTTGTTATTTACACTTAAAAGTTAGCATAATATCTTCATAAATACAAGAAAAAAATATAGTAATTATAATATTTTACTATACTTAAGTTTTAATAATCAGTTTCAACCCAATACCAATTATCTTTTAATTTTTCTACATATGTAATTTTATGACCAGTTTCATTTTTATATATTAAAGCCTCAGCCTCACTAGAATACATTAACTGAACTGAACCTGATAAAACTCCCCGCATAATCCAAAAGCAAATTAAAACACCATCATTATCATTTTCATAAACTGTAACTTCACCACTAGTAGATACTTTCTTAAATATTTTAGGCAAGGCTATATTACCATATTCATCTGATATATATTCTTTATCTTTGATTTTGGATATTATTTCTTCTCTTTCATTTTTATAAAGTACCACTTCTAAATTAACTCTACTCTTTCTAAAAGGAAAGAAAAGACTAAATAAGGGAATTATTATATAAATTATAAGGCTATAAACACTACTTTTCTTTTTAGTCTTTACTACATCAATTATTGTTAAAATTAAGAATATATTATAAATTAGAAAAAGTATTATTATAGGTATAACAATTAAAGAAAATAACATTTGTAAAATAATATCTCTATACCAATTATATAAAAAGCATAAGATAAATACAAGAATAGCAATTATTAAATATTTGTTTTCTTTTCTAAATTTATTAAATTCAATAACAAACCTTTGCATCATTACCTATTTACTTAATACTTTTACCTACCGTATAAGCCCTTTCATAAGTTTTATTTTTTTCTATTTCTAATTCAGCAGTATTATCACAAATAATTATATCTTTTTTTACTGCCTCTGGTAGAGATTTAACAAATCATCTCAAAAAATTAATTGCTATATCTAAATCATTTTTATAAGGCTTTTCATAAGGAACCACACAGCTTAAAATAAAGTAAAACTATTTATTACTTAACGAGCTAAACTTAGAATATGTTCTATCTATTAAAGTCTAAAGTTGACCAGTAATTGAATAGAGATATACTGGTGTTGCAAGTACTATAACATCATAGTCTAACATTTTATCTAAAATTTCTGGAACACCATCTTTATAAACACAAGTTTCACCATTTCTTTGACAAGTATTACATACACCCTAAACAAAAATTAATTTTTCTATGTCTAAGTTCAACTAATTCTACTTCATTTTTACTCCGTTCTGCTCTTTTTTAAATTGCTCACATAACTTTTTTGTATTATTTGACCAACTAAATGATGATGATATAATTAAAACTTTCTTACTCATAAATTTTTTTCTTTTTTATTAATCTAATTTAAAATTAAATACTTTTTCAAACTTTTCTTTATTTATTCCGTCTGATACATGCCACCTGTTAATTGGATAACTAAAATCGTTTTTATATTCCAGTGGATCCCGATTACATTCATTTACAAATTTATCTTCATAACATGGATTATCATTCGATGCCAAAACACCGCATATTCCAAGTAAATCTAAAATATTACTAACTTCATTTTTATTAGTTTTAAATATTTTTTCTTTTAAGATTGTATCTCTAAATTTACCTGCTTTATCACTAGGTTGCATTTTTTCTATTACCTTTAAAATTTTTTTTAATATTATTTTATCTTTGGCTGTTGGCACTACTTTTGGTAACTTTAAAAATTCTTCTATATCAAAAATTGCATAATCTAGTTTAGTATGTCTTACCCCACCAAATTTATATCTTTCAAAGTTAAATACATTAAGCCCTTCACGCCTATCATAATCATTCGGTTCTTTACTCCACTTACGCCACCCACAAACATAACAATTACGTGGATTATCTTCTTTATCGGGTAAAATTTCATGTTTTTTTATCGCTTTGGCATAATAGTAGCTTCCTAATATAGAACGATACTCTAACTTTCTTGTTGATAAACTATATAAAAAAGCATTACTAACATCATTTTTATCAACCTTCTTAACTAAATCTATTAGTTTTTTCACCGCTTTATCATGGCTTATATATTTTGGATAATCAAACATATAACCTTCTTTTTTAGCTATTAAAAAATCATCAACAGATACGCTCCCATTTTTCCAACCTTCACTAGACCAATAGGCTTTTAATAATATTTTTAAACCATTATTCATACAAATCTCCATATTAATCATTATTTCCAATCTTTTAAGATTGAATATTATCTTTGATATTAGAATTCTTATTACAATAATCAGTTACTTCCTGATTAAAATCGTTAATATTCATTTGCCAAGAACCAAATTTAACTTCTTTATAACCACACAAGGTATTAAAAACAATCACTTTATAACCTAATCCCATATACTCTTTGGAACCACCATCTTTACATATAGTTGTTCTTACTCCAAATATTGGTCTTTTATTTTCTAAAGCCTTTTTTTTCAATACTTCCAAAAATAATGCCAAATCCCATAATAACTACAAGAACAATAATTCCAATTTTTAACCCTTTTTTCATATTAATTACTCTATTTTAAAAGATAAAACAATTTATTAGTAAGTATATAATCATTAATATCTTTCGATTTTAAAATATCAAAACTCTCACTAAAAAGCAAGAAAAAAATATTTATAAAGTAAGTTTAATATACCCAGAAATCTTAATTATTCTAATATAAAAAATATTATATAACCAGCAATAAATATTAAAAAAGAAATTGATCAAAGTTCTATTAACCTATTAACTTCTATTTTTAAATTCTATCGCCACAATATTTACAATACTTAGAATCTTTATCTATCTTTTTACCACAATGCGCACATGTAATATCATCATCACCCGTTAAACCTTTTTTAACTGCTCTAGCGGTGGCCTCAATACTATCAGCGTTAATATCCGTCATATCATCGGCTAAACTCTTTAAAGTATCTTTCGATTCATCCATCATATTTCTTAAAGATTTAACTTGTTTACTTAGCATTTTCCCTTGTATATTAGGATTTAACATTGTTAAAAAACCACCAACAATTATTATAAATGCTAAACCAAAAAGTATCCAAAAAAGTATCTCTATCATAATTCCTCCGTCTTAAGTTTAACATACTTAAAATATATTTTCTACATTCTTAAATTACCTAGTTCTTATAACCTCTTCTTCTTGATATTTATATAGATTTTCTTTCTTATAAACATTATAAAGATTAATATCAGGCAAAACCATCTTATGAGTCCTTAAATAATTTAAGGCCCCTTCTAAAGAGACATCGGATATTTCATTATTATTAACATCATAATCGCCGCCATCTTTTTTAGTAGGATCAAAACTAGTTATTAAAGCCTTTGTTTCTACTCCTAGTAAAGAAAAGATTTTACTTAGTTTAACTAACTCATTAAATTCCTTCTCGTCTATCTTCGCTGGTATTTCAACCATTGCTTTTTTACCCGCTAAAGAATTAGTTAAAACGATATAAATGTAATTTAACTGCTTACCGATAATTGCAGTTTTTAATGTTTTATTTCTCTTAAAGTCATTACCTTCTAATTTTAAATCAAACATCTTAGCTAAGACTAAATCTACCGTTTTACCATGACCTCCTAAACCCGGAACCATTACGCCATTTATATCTAGGGCCTCTTCATTATAAACGCCAATAGTTTGCGTAGGAGTAATTAAAACTACACCGCCAAGTCCAAAAGGAGCATTCGTACCCATTTGTTGATAATAAGCATTTCCCTCTTGGTAAAATTCTTCTAAATCTAATTTTTTTAAACTCATATTAATTTTCTCCCTTAAATTTATGCATAATTCTTAAAGTATTTAAAATTGTAAGTAAAGTAACTCCTGTATCAGCAAAGACAGCCAACCACATATTAGCAAATCCCCAAACACTTGAAAGCAAGATTATTATTTTAACACTCATCGCAAAAACTAAATTTTCTTTAATAATTTTTTTGGTATATTTAGATATATTAATGGCTAAAGGAATTTTTTTTAACTCATCACTCATAAGAACTATATCACTAGCCTCAATGGCAATATCACTACCAACCCCACCCATTGAAATACCAATATCGGCTCTTTTTAAGACAGGAGCATCATTTATTCCATCGCCTACAAAGATTGTTACACCATTATTATTGGCTATAGTCTCAAAAGACTTAAACTTATCCTGGGGTAACATTTCGTATTTAATTTCATCAATACCTAGTTTCTTGCCAATATTTAGGGCCACCGTCTTTTTATCTCCCGTAAACATATAAGTTTTAATATTATTATTTTTTAACTCTTTAATAGTGTCTTTAGCATTTTCCTTTATTCCATCATTAATAACAACTGAGGCCATATGTTTACCATCGATATTTAAG
>CAKORQ010000036.1 GCA_934101445.1 uncultured Bacilli bacterium
GGGTAAAAGTTTAACTCCTTATACTTTTACCATTACTAATACTTGTGATATTACTACTGAGTATTCTGTTAATTTAGAAGTATTAAATAATAGTACCTTATCTAGTAAATTTATAGATGTCATGTTTGAAGGTAATATAAATTTACTTAGTAGTTATGATAATACTGATAAACTAAATACTAGTAGTATAGAAAGTAGAAAATTAACTACAGGTATTTTGAAATCAGGGGAAAGTAAGAATTATTCTTTAAGACTATGGATAGACTATAATACTACTTTAGAAGATTTAAATAATGAGATTAAATCTTTTAAATCGAAAATAGTAGTAGTTGGTAAACCAATAAACTATACAGGCGATACTGTATTTAATTTTGATTACACAGGGGCAGAACAAACTTTTATTGCTCCAGTTTCTGGAACATATAAAGTAGAACTTTGGGGAGCCAGTGGTGGAAGTGATTATCCAGAAGTTAAGGCTAGTTTAGGTGGTTATGTATCTGGAAACATTGCTTTAGATAGTCATTCAGACCTATACATATATGTTGGTGAAAGTCCAAGTTACGGAAGCATGTCGTGTTATGATTCTAATCCAAATTCAGCCTTTAACAGTAGCCATTTTGGTAGTTGTGCTGTTGGGGGTGGTGGAACAGATGTAAGAATAATATCTGGAATTGATTGGGATGATTTTGATAGCTTAAAATCTCGAATTATGGTCGCTAGTGGTGGTGGCGGTGGAATTTATTCAGGAAATGGCGGTGCTGGTGGTGGTTTAATCGGATATACTGGTATTGGTTTCAATTCGACTGTAAAATATACTGTTGGGGTTGGTGGTACCCAAAAAAGCAGTTATTTTGGTAAATCATTAAGAGCAACAACTATCGGTGGTGGTGGCTACTACGCTGGTAATCCAGGGTATGGCGCTAATTCCGGTGGTGGTTCTTCCTTTATTTCCGGACATAATGGTTGCGATGCTATTAAAGAAGAAAGTACTGAGGATAATATTATTCATACTGGGCAAAGTATTCATTACTCTGGATTGTATTTTGCTGATACAGTAATGATAGATGGTGAAGGTTATAGATGGACAGATAAAAAAGAAGAATATGTAGGGATGCCATCACACTTAGATAATTCTATAATTACGGGTAATACTGGTAATGGATATGCAAGGATAACTTTAATAAGTATAGATGAATAAATTAACTTGTTAACTTATATATTCTAAATAATAAAGTAATATAAATATACTATATCTTATGATAATATATAGTAGGAGTAGTTATGAAAAAATATAAAAAAGATATTTTAATTTTAATAATTATATTTATATATGTAGGGATATTAGTTAGTTTTAGTAATGCTGATAATGATTTAATATGGAATTATGGGTTTTCTTATAATATAGCAAGTAATTTAATTGTGTATAAAGATTTTAATATGGTAATAACACCGTTATATCCTTTTATATGTGGTTTAGTAATGAATTTACTAGGAAATAACTTTTTTATATTTAATCTTACTAATATAGTATTACTTAGTAGTATGTATTATTATATATATAAGAAGTATCCTAAGAGTTATATACCTAGTATGGTTTTAATGAGTTTTATCTTAAGACCTAGTTATAACTTTTTAATAATGTTTCTTTTGTTAATTCTTTTAAATTTAGAGGAAGACAAAGATTTTTTAATAGGGTTTGTTTTAGGACTTATTTTTCTTACTAAACAATCTTTTATAATACTATGTATACCTAGTATTATTTATATAAGAGAGCCTAAGAAGATATTAAAAAGAATAGGGGGCTTTTTAATACCATGTATTTTAATAGGGTTATATTTAATTATAAATAATTCTTTATATGAATTTATTAATTATACTGTTCTAGGACTTTTTTCTTTTGGAACTAAAAATAGTTTCTTTAATTTAGGAACTGTCTTTATTTTAGGTTTAATAGGGTTTCTTATCTTTTATTATAGTAAGTATAAGGATATAAAAGTATTATATTTAATCTGTTATCAAGTTATGGCTTATCCGATATTTAATGCTATGCATATATTATTTAGTGTTATTCCGGTATTTATTTATTTTTTAGATAGGTTGGTTAATTTTAAGAAGAATGAAAATGATTTTAGTTATTTAAAGTTTCTTAATTATATGGCGTTAGTATTACTTATGTGTCCAGTTTTATCTCTTTTTTTACAGTATCACTTTAAAGATTTAAGTAAGGGGAGTGGGGCTTTAGAATATAAGGATATTGATAGTAAGTATTTAGTTAATGCCCAAGTGATAGATAAGGAAATAGATAATTTAGATAAGACTTATTTTGTTATGTATGATGCCTATGTTTATAAGTTACTTCTAAATAAAAAAATTAATAGTTATGATTTATTACTTAATGGCAATATGGGGTATAAGGGAGAAGATAGTGTTATTAATTATTTTGATTCTTTAGATAGTAATACTTATTTTTTACTTAATTTAGAGTATGAAGGAGGGCAATTGTCTAAAAAAATAGATAGTTATATTAGAAATAATTATAAGAAGGTAAAGACGTTTAATAATTTGATTTTATATAAAAGATGGTAAAAGTAGAGTTGATTTTTCTTTGAAAAGTTTACTAATTATGGTATTCTTATAATGATAATAAGAAGGGAACTTGAAGATGAAATATATTTGTAAAAAATGTGGATTTGTTTATGATGAGATGGCAACGAAAGTGAAATTTGCTACTTTGCCAGATACTTATGTCTGTCAGAAATGTGGAGCAGTAAAAAAAGATTTTCAAAAGGATACTTCTAATGCCGTTTGGGTGGAGAAAAATAATCCCTCTTTGTGTTTTTTAGAAGATAAATGTACTAATTGTGGGTTATGTAAAAAAACGTGTGAAAATGTTGTAGGTATTAAATATAATCGTTGTGAAGTAAAAAGACCAGTATGTATTAATTGTGGACAATGTATTTTAAATTGTCCGTTTAATGCTTTAGATACTAAGTTAGATTATGAGAAAGTTTTAGAACTTTTAAAAGATAAGGAAAATGTAGTAACTATTTCTGTAGCGCCTGCTATTAGAACCACTATTGGGGAAGAATTTGGGTTAGAAAAAGGAAGTATTGTTACAGAAAAATTGGTAACGGCTTTAAAAAAAGCCGGTTTTACTTATGTGTTTGATTTAACTTTTGGGGCAGATTTAACCGTTATGGAAGAGGCTATGGAGTTAGTAAATCGTCTTAATAATCAGGAGAAGTTACCTCTTTTTACCTCTTGTTGTCCTTCGTGGGTTAAATATTGTGAAATATATCATCAAGATTTAATTGCTAATCTTTCTAGTACTAAGAGTCCTATTATGATGCAGGCTAGTGTTATTAATGAATATTTTTTTAAGGATAAGAAGAATAAAAAAGTTATTAATGTGATGTTAGCGCCTTGTACAGCGAAGAAAATGGAAATAAAAAGACCAGAATTAGAAGGAATGGATTATTGTCTTACCACTCATGAGATTTCTTTGATGTTGAAGAAGTTAAATATTGATTTACCTAATTTAGAAGGCAGTGATTTTGATAAGGTTTTAGCTGACGGAACTGGCGCCGGCAATATTTTTGGTACTAGTGGGGGTGTATTAGAGGCTACTTTAAGAACGGCATATTTTTATTTAACCGGTAAGGATAGTAATGAAGAGTTTTTAAAATTTGAGGCGGTGCGCGGTTTTGCAGGGATTAGAGAGGCAAGTATTGAGGTTAATGATAAAACTTATAAAGTTGCTTGCGTTTATGGAATGCCAAATTTAGAAAAATTACTTCCTAATCTAAATGATTATATAATGATTGAAGTTATGAATTGTCCAAATGGCTGTGTTGGCGGCGGTGGGCAACCCAAGGAAAAGATTCCGCTTATGAAAGAAGCAAGAGAGGCTCGTAGTAATAGTCTTTATGAGATTGATAAGAAAAAAGTATTAAAATTAAGTTATAAAAATCCGGATATTTTAAGATTATACAGCAATTATTTAGGCTGTCCAGGAAGTGATACAGCAAAAAAGATATTGCATACTGTCTTTAAGCCAAATAATAATTATTTTAAATAATAAAGATATATAATAATGAAAAGATTCTATAAACTTATTATGTTTATAAGATATAGATATGATAATATAAATTAAGAAAAAAGCAAGAATTATTTATGGCAAGGTATCTTTAATTAGTCTAAATTATAGGCAAAAAGGCTAATAAAAAGAAAAAGTATCACTCTGACAAAAGAGTTTCAAAGCGTCAAGAAAGTGTAAAGTTTTGCTAAAAAAGAAAGAAAAATGCATATTTTTGCATTTTTTTTGAAATTTTTGAAGGAAAATAGAGGGGTGGCGTTAATAATATATATATAGAGGGATAATTTTATGGCTATGATAAGTAATGAAGAAATAAATGCAATTCGGAAGAATAGTAATATTGTCGATATTATATCCAGTTATGTGCCAGTAACTTTAAAAGGAAAAGATTATAAATGTGTTTGTCCTTTTCACGATGATCACTCACCTAGTATGAGTATTTCTACATCGAAACAGATTTATAAATGTTTTTCGTGTGGGGCGGCTGGTAATGTTTTTACTTTTGTTCAAAACTTTGAAAATGTTTCTTTTATTGAAGCAGTTAAGATTGTGGCAGAAAAAATAGGGTACCAAATTAATGGGGTTTTTAAACAAGAGACCGTTCTTAAATATCAAAAAGAATATGACTTAATGGAATTTGTTAATAAATATTATGAAAATAATATTAATACAAAAAATGGCTTGGGTGCTAAGGATTACTTATATAAAAGAGGTTTAAGCGATGAAGATATTAGTAAATTTAGAATTGGGTTATCGCCTGATGAGCCAGCAACTTTAAAAAATATTTTAGAAAAAAAAGGGTATACTATAAAAACCATCGAAGATTTGGGTTTGGTAAATGATGTAGATGGAAAATTTTTTGATGTTTTTAGAGGACGCATTATGTTTCCTTTATATGATACTGAAGGCCATGTTATTGGCTATTCAGCACGTATTTATCGTGGCGAGGCACTGGCTAAGTATATTAATACGAAAGAAACTTATCTTTATAAAAAAGGAAATTATCTTTATAATTATCATTTGGCCAAGGATGAGGCGAAACGAAGTAAAAAGTTGATTATAGTTGAAGGCCAGATGGATGCGATAAGACTTTATATTAACGGAGTTAAAAATGTTGTGGCTTTAATGGGAACAGCCTTAACAAAAGAACAAGTAGAGTTAATTAAACGTTTGCGTTGTGAGGTTATTTTAGGACTTGATGGGGATGAGGCCGGCAAAATGGCTACCTTAAAAAATGGAGAAATACTTACCCAAAATAATATTAATGCTCAAGTAATCCGAATTAATTTAAAAAAGGATCCCGATGAGTATGTGCTTACTTATGGTATTGATGGTTATTTAAAAATGATAAATAATCCCGTTGATTATTTGGATTTCAAATTAAGTACGTTACAAGATGGTATTAATTCCGAAAATACTGGGGAATTAACTAATTTTATTAATAAAGTTTTAGAAGATTTAAAAACAATAAAAGATCCGGTATATATTGAGGCTAGTTTAAATAAACTAAGTAAAAATACCGGAATTGCTAAAGAAGTTTTAAAAAGTCGCCTTAATGAAATGAGTAGTTTACAGACAATTACCCAAGAAGTATTTAAAAAAGAAAAGGTAGAAGAGCCTTTACAAACGAATTTATTGGACAAAATCACTAAAAAAATGTTATATTATATGTTAAATGACCGGAAGTACGTTTTAGAATATCAAGAAAAAGTCGGTTATTTTCCTAATAAAATTTATAGAAGTATTGCTAATGAAATTGTATTTTTTATTGGAAAGAATTATAATATAACGGTTGCTGATTTTATATCTTATATATCATATAATGAGACTTTAAATGGGGAAGTATTAAAAATATTAGATGAAGATGAAGAAATAAGTGATGATGATTTTGAGTTAATAATAAAAAGTTATCAAAGACAAAAAGATAAAGAGGATATTTTAGCATTGAAACAAAGACTGGCAACAGAATTAGATAGAGAACACCAACTAAAGATATTAGAGCAAATAAAAAATATAAAAAAAGGAAGTGTTGAGTAATGAATAAAGAATTACCAAAGGTATTAGAAAGTTTAATTGAAATTAATAAAGAAAAGGGTTATGTTAGTTTTCAAGATGTAGCGGATAAGGTTAAAGAATATAGTCTTACCCCTAAAGATGTAAAGGCTTTATATAAAGATTTAAATGAGCAAAATATTGCTTTAAAAGATGTAACTGAGGAAAAACCTAAGGTTAAAACCCCAAAGAAAACGGTTTCTAAAAAGGCTGCTGGTACGGCTAAGGAAGTAACTAAGAGTAGCGATACTGGAGTTAAAAAAACTAGCGTTGGGGAAATTAAACCTTTAAAAGAAAGAGAAAAGGAATTAATTGAGTTAGGTAAGAAAGATGGCTTTATTACTTATGAAACTTTAGCTGAACATTTAAAAGGTTTAGATTTAGATGCTGATTCTTTAGACGAATTATATAATGCTTTAATTGAAAATAATATTGAAATTGTAAGTGATGATGATAATGGTGGTAAAAATAATGTTGCTGAGGAGTTAGTATTAAGTGATGAAGAATTAACTAAAGATGTCAATATTAATGATCCGGTTCGTATGTATTTAAAAGAAATTGGTAAGATTCCTTTGCTTACCATGGAAGAGGAAATGAAATACTCAGTAGCGGCAGCAGCCGGAGATGAAGAGGCTAAAAGGATTTTGGCTGAGTCAAATTTACGTTTAGTTGTATCTATTGCTAAGAGATATGTTGGTCGTGGGCTACTTTTCCTTGATTTAATTCAAGAAGGAAATATTGGGTTAATGAAGGCCGTTGAAAAATTTGACTATGATAAAGGCTTTAAATTTTCGACTTATGCTACATGGTGGATAAGACAGGCTATTACTCGTGCTCTTGCGGATCAAGCCCGTACGATTAGAGTTCCAGTTCATATGGTTGAAACTATCAATAAAATGGCTCGTATCCAACGTCAAATGACTTTAGAATTAAATAGAGAACCTTCCGAAGAAGAAATTGCTAAAAAAATGGGAATATCAGTAGAAAAGGTTCGAGAAGTAATTAAAATTAGTCAAGACCCAGTATCTTTAGAAACCCCAATTGGGGAAGAAGATGATTCTCATTTAGGCGATTTCATTAAAGATGAGTTATCAATGTCGCCAGAAGAATATGCTACTAATGAAATCTTGAAAGAAGAAATTAAGAGTGTTTTACTAACGCTTCAAGAAAGAGAACAAGAAGTACTTGAACTTCGTTTTGGTCTAATTGATGGTACTAGTCATACTTTAGAAGAAGTTGGAAAGAAGTTTAATGTAACAAGAGAACGTATTAGACAAATTGAGGCTAAAGCTCTAAGAAAATTAAGACATCCATCTCGTGCTAAAAAATTAAAGGATTTTTTAACTGATTAATGTTAAGCAAAAGATTAAAAGAACTATCAAAGTTTTTAGAACCAACGGATAAAGTAGTAGATATCGGGTGTGACCATGGTTATTTAGGAATTTATGCTATCAAAGAAAAATTAGTAGAAAGTATAATTCTTACGGACATAAAAAAAACAGCTCTGGATATGGCTAGAAAAAATGTAATAAAAAATAATATGGATATACCTATGGTAATTAGTGATGGTTTGGCTAATGTCAAGGCTGATGATATTAATACCGTAGTTATTAGTGGAATGGGAACTAGTACAATCTTACATATTTTAAGTAATAAAGAAAAGTTAGTTAATGTTAATAAGTTGGTTTTACAATCTAATAATAATTTAGATACTTTAAGATATGAAGTTTTGAAATTAGGATATCAGTTAATAGATGAAAAGACCGTTAAAGATAATGA
>CAKORQ010000037.1 GCA_934101445.1 uncultured Bacilli bacterium
GTTTTATATCGTTTAATTCTTTTTCTTTCGTCTTTTTATGTTTAAATAAGATATCAGTTTTCATAACTATAAATAATAATATTAGCATTAAAATAATGTAAATAGTCATAGCCAGTTTTTGGTCCCCTAAAACAAAAAAGATAGAAACTGCACTAAACATAATTGTAATACTATAAATTATTAAAATAGAAGTACGAGGAGAAAATTTAAGCTTTAATAACTGGTGATGCAAATGATCATGGTCAGGAGTAAAGATTCCTTTATGGGAAATAGCCCTTCTTAAAATAGCAAAAAGAGTATCAAAAATAGGAATAGCCATAATTAAAACAGGAATAACAATACTAGTTAAAGTCGTGGCTTTAAATCCTAAAAGAGCAATAACTCCAACGATAAAACCTAAAAAGTCACTACCACAATTGCCCATGTAAGTTTTGGCGGGCGGAAAATTATAAACAAGAAAACCGGATGTGGCTCCAAACATAATAAGGGCTAAAATGACATCTAAGCCTTCCATCTGTGTAAACACTAAACCAATTATGGCAATAGTAGCAAAATAGATAGAACAGATACCCCCGGCTAAGCCATCTAACCCATCAATTAAATTTACCATGTTAATGAAGGCTATTAAGAAAATAATAGTAATAAAATAATTCAAAGGATAAGGAAATGTTAAATTAAGTCCTAAAATGGAAACGTTATTTAAAACCAAGCCTCCGTAAACTGATACTGTAAATGCGGCTATAAAATGCGTTAATAATTGATATTTGGCTTTGACTGGATTAATTGAATCAACAAACCCGACTAAAACCAGTAGAAAAGAGGCCATAAGAATGGATAACATCATGGTACTTTCTCTAGCAAAGAGCATATATCCCACCATAAATGATAGGAAAATAGCAATACCTCCTAACCGGGGCATCGGTTTTTTTTGAAATTTTCTAATACCATCCGGATAATCCATGGCTCTGACATGAATAGCCACCTTCATCGTAACCGGTATTAAAATAACACTACAAATAAATGTTATTAGTATAATTAAGAATACATTGTGTCCATTAACAATAACTTCCATAAATCCCCCTAGTCTTTTAAGATATTATACTCGGTATCTTCATTAATATCATTTTCTAATTTATTAGAATCATCTAACTTATTTAAGTTAATATTACTAGTTTCCCCATTTATTCCTTTTTTATTTCTTTTTTTGTGTTTATTATTATAATATATTTTTTTGATTTTCTCAATTTCTTTATCTTTATGTTTTATTTTTTCTTCTAAAACAAGAGTTAATTTACGGGCTTTACGATTTTTACTAGAAATAATCATTATTATTATTAAACTTAATAAAATTATAGCTCCTGATGATGCTAAGACATATAGAAAGAACATATAATCTTGGGATAAAGAGTTATATAAATCGCTGTCAAATATAATATAAGTATTATCCTTTTGATTATAAAGATAAGTATGAACAGTATTATCTTCTAAATTACGTCCTTCAAAGACATAGTAATCATTGGCTACTTTCTTATATTGATAGGCTTTTATTTTATTGTCATTAATAGTTAGTTCTTTTTCTATGTATCCTTTTAAATTTAAAGAATTATTAGTAGGTAAGATAATTAGGTTATCACTTACTAATTCATAATATTTAGAATATTTATTATCTTCATAAATAAAGAAATTAGTAATACCTAAACTATTTTTTAAGGCTACTAAGGTTATATTAGTGTTTTCATTAACAAAGCAAGGTACTGTTTCATCTGAAATACTACAAGTAGTTTCACTATACAACGAAGGAATTTCCAAATTGCGAGAAGTTTTTAAAATAGTATATTCTTCATTATTAACATTTACGTGAATAGGATTTTCATCTGTAACCGAAACATTGATTGTATAAGTTCTTAAATCTCCATTTTGAGCCTTAACATCTATTTTAAATTTATTTTCGCCATCAGTTACATCAAATTCACCGGTGCCACTAACAGTCGAAGTGGCATCTTTTTTAACGGCACTAATATTTATTTTCGTGGTGTTAGGAGGAACAACAACTGAATATTCTAGAATTTCACTATCAAATACCGGAGATAATTCATAACCATCAACTTTCAAACTACTTAAAGTATTAATTTTAGAATCAGGGGCTTTTTCTTTAACGGTTACTGTTTTATTACCACTTAAGTTAATGGTATTACCAGCCTCATCAGTAACATTACCTTCTAATTGGAAGTTAATTACACCGGTTGAACTGGCTTTACAAGTGGTGGAGAAGGTTTTGGTCGTATTTTTGGCATCGCCGGTGGCATCAGCCCATTTTTGAGTACAGCCGTTTGTATTTCCAGAACTTGAAATTTTAATTTGCCAACTGGCAGCACCACTTACCGTTACGGAAGCGGTTACTTTATTACCATTGGTAATATTACCACTAGAAACTTTAAAGTTATAAGATGGAGCCGCATAAGTTGTTGTTATGCCTAAACTAAGTAAGGCTAGAGTATATAATAAATGTTTTTTCTTCATATTAAATCCTTTCTTTAACTAATTATTATTTAACTTATTTTTATAATTGATTAATATTGGTTTGACCTAATAAGTATTGTCTTAATTTAAGAAGATCAGCCGAGTTAATTATTCCATCACCGGTTAAATCAGCGGCTTCTTTGTAAGCACCACTTAAGTCTTTGGTACTTAATAAGTATTGACGCAAGCGAAGTAAATCAGCCGAATTAACAAGACCATCGCCGGTTAAATCGCCATAAACAATTGCTGTATAACTTTTACCGTCATTAAATGTTATTTTGGTTCCTGTAGCAATCAAGTTATCACTACTATAAATTACGCTTAATTCTTTAGCCTTAAGACTACTAATCGTACTACCGATATTAAAGCCTTTTAAGTAATTACCGTATTCTTTTAAACCTAAGTTATCAATGATTGTCTTACTACTTGGTACTACTGTGATGTCATCACTACCAGTATTACCATTATTATTGTTATTATTATCATCTGGTTCCGGAGTTGGAGCGATATAATCTCCACAAATCATACAGTAATATCCAGTAGCATAGATTAAGCCAGGATAAACACCGGTTGTGGCCCCGATATTAAAGAAGTTATAGATACCTTGGTATTCATTACCATTATAAGTAAATCTTTCGCCGGTACTAGCAATACTACCATTTACCCCTAATTCTTGACGAGCAAGAGAGGCTAAATAAAGGGGTGACATATCATAAGTTTTACCGGCTTCAACAAAGATACTTTTATAACTTTGTTTATCTAAAATACTATCTTTTTTCATAAAAGTATTATTTAAGACACCTTGGACTAATTCTTCTGTATACTTTTCATCATAATTTAAAGATTCAAATTGAAAAATATATTTTTCTGTTAAGAAGTTACGAGGATCCATATAATAAGCAGTTGCCGAAGTTGTTGGAACATACCATCTACTTCCTTCGACTAGTTTCATACTCTTATCATAATAATTAGACATATCTATAGCACCGGCTAATTTTTCTTTATTAACAGCATAGGAAAAATCTTCGCCAGTTTGCATTCCTTTAAATTGCCAAGTTGGATGAATAGTATGTAAATATCTTAGAATGCGTTTATAACTTTCTGGAAAACCTTCGTTATTTAAAGTCTCTTCAAAAGTTTGGTCAGTAACTTCATCTTGATAAGGAATATTATCAACTAAGTTATTAATTTGTCTATTAGGAGTTTCATCATAGCCAATATATCTATCATATCTATCAGCCATATTATTAAATATCGGAATACTAAAGATAAAATCTAACTCTAAAAGTCCTTGCTTTTTATAGGCGTTATAGGTTGTTACAGACTCACTTGATGGAGCAGCAATATTGGTTTGATATTGATGGTTATATAAAGCACTTTCGGCTTTTGGGTTAACATTAAATTTTTTTAAGTAAGAAGTATATTGACCTCGTGAAATATAGCCACTTCCTATCCATTTGGCCCCACCCATTATGGCTTTTTTAGGGGTATTCCATGGTCTACCATATTGTTCATCTTCAATATTACCGGCTAAATAAGCCGAGCAAATATATCCTTTGGTATCGTTATAGATTATTTGTTTCCACCCTTTTTTACAGTTACTGGTGCTAACGATATTATCACTAACTACGGTTACTTCGCTACCCTCATCAATACTCATAATAATATTGATATTACCATCGACGGTATTAGCATTGGTATTAGGTTCCCGTCTAAAATTAACATCTCCTGTAGTATAGGCTTTATAATTAGTTTTGGCACTAACTCTACTAAGTCCGCCCCCAAAATAATTTGTAAGAATTCCTACTATTAAAATGCCCCTTACTAATTTTCCCATTTTATCCTTTTGCAAAGTTAATCACCTACTTTTATCTTCTTAATTATAGCAAAATATTCTATTTTTTTAAATAGTTATAGTTTTTTTAATGTAAAGCAATAGACAATAATAATTATTCCACAGAAAAAACACCTATTATTATATTTTTCATATAATAAATTAGGTGTTAAATATATGTGTAATAATCGACCAAGAATCCCCAATTTTTTTACTATTCTGGCTATAATTGGACTTTCCGTTCTTATTTTTTATCAAACTTTAATTACTCTTATTTTACCCTTAAGATTTAATATTTTTATTCTTTTAATTGAAGTTTCAATTCTCTTCTTTCTCCTTTTTAGAATAATATGGCCTTATTAATTTTTCTGTTCTTTTAATATAATCAACTATTAAAGCCACATTGCAAGTTTTATTAAATTCAGATTCATCTTCTTTTATTTTATCGGGAAGAGATAATAAAATAAATAAAAGTTTTTCTTCATCTTTACTAAGTTTAAAGTTTTTTAAATATTCTTTTAGGATACCACTAAAATTGCAAGTTAAATATTCATTTTTATATAAATTAACAATATCAATAATTGGGGTATCAAAAGTATACTTATCCCAGCTTAATAAATAACTATCCATCCCTTTAATAAAATGGTCTAAAGATAAATTATTATGAACAAGGCAAACGCGTTGTTTATTTTGTTCTTTAACCAGATTAAACCATTCATCTAATTCATTTTCTATAAAGACTAGGTCATTATTAACAAGACTATAATTAAGAAGAAAATAATAATTAGCGGGACTATTATATACTTCATTAAATGCCTCATCATATTTTCTACTATAATAATCTTTAAGAAAGAGAACGTTACTTTTAATATTGTCATAAACTTCAGTATATTTATCATCAGTTACTTCTTTAAAGTAGGCAGTTTTATTATGAAGTTTACTGACGACTAAAATCATATCTAATAACTGCTGTTCTTTAGGAGTATCCAGGCTATTTACGTATTCATAAGTAATATATTTATCATTTTGTTCTACTATCTTTGGAAAATTAGTAAAATTCCGGGAATTTAGATAGCTAAATAGTTCATTAATATTTTTATTAGTCGGTTTTATAACATAATCACCAGTAGTACTAAAGAGATTGATAGTTTTACCTTTAAGGGTATATTTTAAGGGTTTATATTTATCTATTAGAATTTTTAATTCATTATTCATCTTGTAATTCAGGAATAATTACTTTTTCACCCATAACCCATTGTAAGTTAGAATTATATTCATCTATTAATTCTTTATTAACTTTATATTTATTAATAATAGTATTAATATCTTCACCGTCACTTAAAATATGAATATGGTAAGTTACATAAGTATTTAAGGCATTGCTGACGTTATTTAAGACTACTTCTTTATTATGGTTGATGGTTAGATTTTCGTCTATATTTTTTTCTTTAATTTCAACGTTATTATCTTTAAGACTTATATTATCAGTTATTTTATTAGTACTTATCTCGTTGTGTAATTTAATATCATCAAGAAGGTTATCTAGTTCCCTAGCGGCTTGGTCTTCTCTTTCTTTAGAACCAATACCCTCTTTATCCTCGTTAGTAAAAGTTATAGCCTCTTTTACTTCAGATTCTTTAGGAGCATTTTCCTTAACAACTTCATAATCAATACCAAATTCAATATTTACTTTTAAAGTGTCATCATCAATTATATCATAAGTAAAATTGTTAATATCATATTTGATTGAATCCCGAATAATATCATCAGTTAGCGATACACTAAAAGGAAGACGATACTTAAACGGTTCTTTATTGACACTTAATTCATGAATTTTATAATCTCCGGAAATAATAAATTCGCCTTCAATATCTTCATCTAAAACATTGGCCTCATATTCTAAAGAAATGGAAGTAATATCGGCAATTTTAGTATTGAAGACAATTTCTTTCTCATAAGGTACATTCATTTTCATAAAATCAATTCCTCTCTAAAAAATAGTATGAAGGAAATTTTATTTATATTACTTAAAGATTTTTAGAAAAGAAAAAAAGCCTAAATTTAATATAGACTTTTTAACAAAGATTAGTATAATTTAGCGCCAGCAGGAATACTATTACTTACCATTAGTAGGTTTAGTCTTTCTGCGCCTTCTTCTTGATGAATGGCGGATAATAACATACCACAAGAATCAATGCCCATCATAGATTTAGGTGGTAAATTAGTTATAGCTACTAAGGTTTTACCGATTAAGGCTTCTGGTTCGTAATAAGCATGAATGCCACTAAGAATGGTTCTATCCGTACCGGTTCCATCATCTAAAGTAAATTGTAGTAATTTTTTACTCTTAGGTACGGCAAGACAATTTTTTACTTTTACGGCTCTAAAATCACATTTAGCAAAAGTATCAAAATCCACAAAATCTTGAAATAGTGGTTCAATTTCAACTTTAGAAAAATCGATCTTTTCGGCTTCAGAAGAAATAGTTGGCATTTTAGTTTCAGAAGATGTTGGCGTATTATTTTCTTTCTTCATGATTGGGAATAATACCACATCACGGATTGATTCTTGATTATAAATTAACATCATTAAACGATCAATTCCGAATCCTAATCCGGAAATAGGAGGCATACCTTGTTCCATAGCGCCCATGAAGTCTTCATCAAGTTCCATAGTTTCATCGTCACCTTGGCTCTTGGCTTTGGCTTGTTCTTCAAAGTTGGCTCTTTGTATTTCAGGATTTACTAACTCTGAGTAAGCGTTACAAATTTCTGTGCCACAAACAACTACTTGAAAAACATCTACGGCATTATTATCGTTATCATTTCTTCTAGCAAGAGGTTTTAAGACAGCAGGATAATTATAAAGGATAGTTGGTCCAATTAGATTAGCACGAATTTTCTTTTTATAAACAAAATCAATAATTTGACTAGTTGATTTATACTCTGCCATATCGGTCATCGTAAATAAATTTTTACTTACAATCAATTCTTTTAGAGCATTAGGATCAGTTATACTTAAAAAGTCATCACCTAAAATTTCTTTCATGGCGTCGATATAATTTATTCTGTCCCAATTACCAGCAAAGTCTAGTTCGTTGCCACGATAGTTGACAGTGGTTTTACCGGTAAGTTCAAGTAAGGCATTTTTAATAAAATTTTGAAAGAAAACAATATTATCTTCAAAGTTCCAATAAGCCACATACCACTCAACTTGGGTAAATTCTTGTAAATGTTCAGTATCCATTCCTTCATTACGGAAACATTTAGCAACTTCATAAACACGGTCAAAACCGGCAGCAATGCACTGTTTTAAGTAAGTTTCCGGAGCGATTCTTAAATTCATATCTAAATTAAGAGCATTATGATGAGTAAAGAATGGCTTAGCAGCGGCACCACTAACAGCTGTTTGCATGATAGGAGTTTCAACTTCTAAAAAGCCATTTTCTCCTAGGTAGCGATGCAAAAAGGCATAAAATTTACTACGACCTAAGAAAACATTACGAGAATCTTGATTCATAATTAAATCTACATATCTTCTTCGATATTTAAGTTCTGTAT
>CAKORQ010000038.1 GCA_934101445.1 uncultured Bacilli bacterium
TTGTATACTGATAACAAGACTGAAAGGGTAATCGGAGTTTCGACTTTGGTACCAACAGAAGTTAAAAAGTTGGCTGTTGAAACCATTAATGAACTATGGCCGGATGAAGAAATAACTCTTGCTGATTATGAATATTATTTTGGCAATGTTTATTTAGATATGACATCAGATGCCGTGGATGTTGCCTTTTGGCAAATCTTTTTAGCCTTTATTTTGGGACTTTGTGGTACCACTTTTATAATAATTGGTTTAATTAGCAAAAAAAGATTTCTAAAAAATATAAATAAATTATCACTCGAAGATAAAAAGAAGATTGACGCTGAGACTTTGAATAAAGATGCCTTTTATTACGCTAATATTCATTTATATTTAACGCCAAATTATATTATATTAATGAACGGTACTTTTAAAATAATACCTTATAGTAGCCTAATATGGCTATATACCATTGAACAAAGAATTAATGGCATAAAGTCTACTAAATCAATAGTAGCGGTAACAGATGAGGCCAAAACTTATAATATTGCGGTAGTTCCTGCTTTAACTAAAAAATATATGGAAGTTTTTGAGGAAGTATTTACAACTATTAGTAATAAGAATGTCGAAATGTTAGTTGGTTATACTCCTGAAAATTGTAAGGTTATACATGATGAGATGAAAAAAATCAAGCAAAATAAAAGGCTAGCAAAATAAATAAAAAACTATTTAGTAAGATTTAAGTTATTCTTATTAAATAGTTTTTTTGTTAAATAACCAAAAAAGAAAAGAGTTCCAAAATTTAGAACTCTTAATTAGTAATGTTACAACTATCGGCAATAGTAAATGTACGAGAAATACTATAAGTTTTACCATTATAACTTACATTATAAGTTATCTTATATTTACCATTTAACGATAAATTAATACGTTTGACAGTTTCATTAGTTTCGATATTAGTAATAGTACTATCCAAGACTTTGATATCATTAGTAATGTTATTACCATTAATATCAGTAGCCGTAATTGTTGTGTTATCGTTATAGTAAGAATTATTTGTTATTCGACTGCGACATTCATCTTTACTTGATATTTTTAATGAAATACCACTAGCAGAAGAACCACCAGTACCGGCAATTATCTTAAGACCACTTGAAGCATTATCTTTAAAGATTGAATAATTAGCCTTAACAACAAAGGTATAGTTTGTCCCGCCATCACCTTGATATATATAATTAGTATCCTTAGTTTCTGCAATAAATTGAAGTTTATCATCAGTTTGAAGATAAATAGAATATCTCAATTCACCAATATACTGATTATTATAAGATAAACGATTTTGATAATACTTAGAAGGTGAGTACTTATAATTATCATTGAAATATTTTTGCAAGTATTCACTATTAATAGCATCAGGAGTATTTATTCCATTCCAAGATAAGTAAATAGTAGAACCATTAGTTGTTGCTTTACCATTCGTAGGATTTTCTAATTGTTGATATCTAATAGATGTTTCGGTTGGTTCCGTACCTTTCTTAAATATCTCGGTCATACGCATACTACTTGGAGTATAAGCACTAGGAAGTTGTAAAGGTACGGTTTCTTTTTCAACCTCAACTTCAATGATACTACTTGGTTTTTCAAATCGAGAATTTTTCTTAAATATTTTTTTGCCTATATTATTCATTATATTATTTTTAACCCGGTTGGCATTATTCATCGTTGTATAAGTAGTTTTACTTAGTTTGTCATAGCCATACCATAAACTGATTGAATAATCAGGGGAATATACTAAACTCCAGTTATCACGAGAAGGAGTTGCCTTAATACCAGCGGCTGCTACGGCATTATTAGGATAAGTTGATGTACCAGTTTTAGCCGCAATATCAGTACCGCTTACTGTAAATGAACCACCAACACTATATGATGATTTAGCCGTTGTTAAAATGCTATTAATCATATAAGCGGTTGAATCACTCATGACTTTTTCTTTTTTAGGTTTATTTTCATAAACGTCATCAGTATCAGTAAATTCAATTTTTGTAAATGTATAAGGTTCTATATAATAGCCACCTCTAGCAAATGTTGCATAAGCCGCTGATAATTTAACCGCCGAAACCGTATCGAAAGAACCAATAGAGTAAGATTCATATAAATCTTTTCCATAATTTATTCCCATTCCATGGGCAAAATTAGCGATTTTATCCTTATCTACGGATTGAAAGGCTTGAAGAGCTGGAATGTTTCTTGATTTGGCTAAGGCATAACGCATGGTAATTTGACCATAATATGAACCATCCCAGTTTTTTATTGATTGACCATTAGAATAAGACATCGGTTCATCAAAAACGTAAGTTCCTGGCGAAGCATTATTATATTCAATGGCTGGACCATAATCTAGGATAGGCTTAGCCGATGAACCGGGTTGATAATGTTCTGAGGTTGCTCGGTTAAGTTCTTGAACACCATTTTGGTTACGACCACCATAAATACCAGCGATAGCCCCATCACTAACACTGGTTACAACCATTGCTAGTTGTTCATCATCATTTTTCCATTTATTATAAGTATTAGTATTACCAGCCTTATTTAATTCATCTTGGATAGCTGGATCTAATGTTGTATAAATTTTCATTGGTACCAGTGCTGGATTTTTACCGGTGGTATTTTTTACATCTTCTTGAACTGTATCAATAAACCATTGATATTCATTTAAACCGTCATTAACATTTAAATTAATTAATGACTCAACTGGAATATTCTTAGCATCGTTTAATTGTTCCTCAGTAATATAGCCATGACGATACATTAAGTTTAAAACTATATTTTTTCTTTTTGTACAACCCTCAATACTAGCAAAAGGGCTGTAGTCGAAAGGGGCGTTAAAGATACCGGCTAAAATAGCAGCCTCGGGTAAGGATATGTCGCGTACGCTTTTGCCAAAAAATCTTTGAGAGGCTTGTTCAATACCATAAGTATTGTTGCCCCCTAACTGAGGGGTATTAACATAAAATTCTAAAATTTCTTCTTTGGTATACTTTTTTTCAATTTTAAATATAGCCATGTAG
Source organism: uncultured Bacilli bacterium (assembly GCA_934101445.1). Lineage (GTDB taxonomy): Bacteria > Bacillota_I > Bacilli_A > RF39 > UBA660 > CAG-605. The sequence goes on from CAKORQ010000038.1 coordinate 3,045, forward strand.
ATATCAGTGAATTTACGGATAATCCCGGCAAGTCCATGCGATTCACTACGATCTGTATAAGCCATACCAACTACCTGCATGGTAATAGTTGATGCCCCACCGGCCCCAGAATTACCAGATAACTGACCTAGAGATGCTTTAGCAAAACGGGCTATATCAAAGCCATCATGTTGAAAATATCTAGAGTCTTCTGTTGCGACAATCGCATCAACTAAGACTTGTGGTAATTCATCATAAGTTACAAGTTGTCTATTTTCGGCCCCTAAGCGACCAATTTCATTACCGTTTTTATCATAAAGAATAGAAGAACTAGTATTATATAATTTATCGGTATCAAATTCTGGCGCTGAAGCAATTATATAAACAATACCAAATAAGCCTAGAACCATCATCATTATTAAAATGAGCATAATTAGACTTAAAATAATATGTCTACTTTGTCTTTCCCTTTTTTTATGATAACTTTTCTTTGTATCAATTTTTGTTTTTATATTATTTATATTTCTTTGTAAGTTTTTCTTGGAATTATTTATTTTTTTCATAATCCATCTCCTTTATTAATATATCTACACTCTTAATGTAATCAAGTGGGGGAATAAAACCTTCTTTTATTTTAATACCATATTTTTCAATATAGGAAAAAGGTATTGACTTTCTATCATTATTTTCTAAAAAAGAAAGTATTTTCTTTGCTCCTAAAGTATAATAAGCATTATTCATTTTAATAATTAAAAAAGAAAGCCCTCCATGTCTATCAACTTTTCTTATATGTTCTAACTGATGTTCATGAATATTGGAAAGAGGAAATGCTGTTTTACTTGTTGTTTCTTTTGCATCGAAATCAACATAATAGCCTTTATAGATGCCGTTATAATCAAGAGTTGATTGAGTTTTAAAGTAAGCCTCTTTAATTACTTGTTTGTTATTTTCATAACGAACTTTATTAATGCCAATAGGAGTAGGCTTTTTATAAATAACGGCTATATCTTTTTCTAAGTAATATTGATTAGTTTCGTTTAAAAGATTTTCTAAGTCCATACCACGATTAGCATAACTTTGTTTTATTTTTGTATATTCTTTTTTTAATCCAGGGTAATTCACTTGCATCACCAAACTAATTATACTATAGTTTTGCTTCGTTTTGTAGTTATTTTTATTAGATTTTCTAACTTTAGTTATTAGGTCTTAAAACCTATATAATATAGTATAACTTATTATATAAATTTTCATTATTATATATATGTAATATTTTAAACAAAGAAAGCATTAATTATTCCTTTAAAAGTATTGATTTATTTATTGCGTAAGACTAATTTCTATGATACCATACAAAATATGTTAAAGAAGGAAAAAAATATGGAAAATAATATCAAGAATTTAAAAAAAGTAACTTTAGAGGAGCAAAAACAGATAGAAGAATCATTTGAAAAAATTTGTGCTGATGTTGCTATTGCCGGATTAAAATGGGCTAATAATAGTAGTTTTGTTTTAGATGATGCTGTAAAGGACACTAGGAACTTAAATGCTTTACTTAATGAATTTTTTTATGCAAAAATTTTTTTGTTACTCAAACACTGTAGTATTAATATTGAAACTTTAGAAAAGAATATTTTAAAAAATACGGTAGTTAGAACTTTAGATGCTAATCCAACAACTAACTTTATTGACTTTTTTAAAAACCCTTTAAATATCGGTTATTTAAAGTTATTAGGTAAGAAAGAATTACTTGGGACACAAGATATTACAGTTGCACCTTTAGAAAAATTATTAAAAAATATAGAAGACGAAGTGAACCAAAAAGTCCTAGAGGAAATTGAAATTTCTTATGGTGAGACTATATATGATTATTTAAAAGTACTAAGCAATCGTATAGCTAATAAAAAACTTATAATCAATTATATAAATTTTTATGGTGAAGATTTAGCAAAAGTTTTAACTGAAAAATATTTATTAGCTTATCAAAACGCAATTAATCAAATGCAATCTAAATTAGAAGAGAAAACTGTAACTGTTAACGATTGTACAATATTAAATATGGAACCATTGGCTCAAGCTCAGACGGCTTACGGACGAGTAGTACAGCACATATGGCTTGTTTTACCACCTTTTCAATGTCATTATAATTATGGCAAATGTTCTTTTGAATTATCTAAGTCTTTTGATTTAAAAGATAAAGTATATAACTTTTTAACTGATTTTCTAAGTGCTCCTACTTTTGTATCTAGTTTAGGGAAAGAAGGCTTAAATGAAGAAGAAATAAAAGCAATTGAAAAAATTACTAACAATCGCGAAATTAAAAATTATGATGAAGCTGCTGCTATTTTACTTAATTTAAGAAGAAAAGATAATATTGATAACAATAATAAATAATCATAAAGTTATATTTTTGAAAATTAACAGATATTTTTTAATGATAATTATTAAGAAATATCTGCTTTTTTTAAAACTTTTATGGTAAAATAATTGGTATGCAAAAGCAAGAAGAAACTTAAGAGGTGTTTTATGTTAAAAATAGAAAATTTATGTTTAAAAGTTGAAGATAAAGAACTTTTAAAAGATTTTAATTTAAATATTAAAGATGGGGAAATTCACGCTATTATGGGGCCAAATGGGATTGGTAAATCAAGTATTTGTAAAGCCATCATGGGTGATAGTAAATACGAAATAACCAATGGTAAAATTTTTTATAATGATATAGATTTAGCGAGTATAGATACCACCAAAAGAGCCCAAATGGGAATTATGTTAATTAGCCAAAGTCCCTTAGCAATCGAAGGGGTAAGTAATGCTGATATGCTTAGAATGGCTCTGGCTAATAGACTAGGTCATTCTGTTGATTTATATCAATTTAATAAAAAAATTCAAGAGGTATGTAAAAAATTAGACATTCCAACTTCATTTATTCACCGTAGTATTAATGATGGTATGAGCGGTGGCGAAAGAAAGAAAAACGAACTAATGCATCTTTGGATGTTAGAGCCAAGTCTTATCATTTTAGATGAATTAGATAGTGGTCTTGATGTTGATGCCTTGAAAGTATGTGCTAATTCTATTATGGAATATTACCATGAGAAAAAAGAAAAGATAAGCATTTTAATAATTACGCACCATAGTAATATCTTAGATATCATAAAACCTGATTTTGTTCATATCATAAAGGATAAACATATTAGTTTTACGGGGGATATTAATACGGCTAAAAAGATTGAAGAAGATGGTTTTAATCTTGATTTAGGGCAAATGATGTAAGGAGTTTTAAAAAATATGAATAAATTATTAGTGAAGGAAGGCATTTTAAGTATTAATAATTCCTTATATGATTTAGATATTAAAACTAATACTTTAACTTTAGAAATAGGTGGTAATGTTTGTATTAATGATATTAATAATAATATGGATTTAGATTTAAAAATTATTATGGCTAAAGGAAGCCATTTACTTTATAATCGCTATAATGAGTCTATAAATAAATTTAATCTAGATATTGAAATTATGGATGAATCTTATGTAGAATTTAATTATAGTCTTAAAACCTTAAATGAAAGTAATATAAATTTAAATGCCAATATTGCTGGTGATAATAATGTTTCTCATATTAACTTTCATGGGCTAACTGATGATAAGGGCATAATTAAAAATATTGCTACTTCTAAGGTTGGTGAAAACACCAAAAATAATGAGGTCCTAGAAAATTTAAGAATTGTTACTTTAAATGATGCGGAAAATATGATAGTGCCTAATCTTTTGGTTAGAAGTGACAGTGTTAATGCTATTCATAATACGACTATAAGTAGTGTTGATAAAGATTATTTATTTTATCTAAACAGCAAAGGAATAAATAATGAAGATGCCACAAAGTTAATTGTTGATGGTTTTTTAAAAAGTAATTTAAAAGAAAAAATTAGTATGTAGGAGGTACTTATATGCATAGAGAAGATTTTCCTTTTCTTTTTAATAATATAACTTATTTAGACAATGGAGCGACTACTTTAAAACCTTTAGTAGTTGTAAAAAAAATAGAAGAATACTATACGGAGTATACTTCTAATGCCCATAGAGGTGACTATAAAACTTCTTTAAAGGTAGATACCGAGTATGAACTTGCTCGTAATAAAGTACAAAAATTTATCAATGCTAAAAGTAGAAAAGAGGTTGTATTTACAAGTGGGGCAACCGAATCTTTAAATTATATTGCCACCGGTTTCTTTTCTAATATTTTAGAACCAGGAGACGAGATTTTGATTACGAAATCCGAGCACGCCTCTAATGTTTTACCTTGGTTTAGACTAGCCAGAGAACTGAACTTAGAAGTAAATTATATTCCTTTAGATAATAATTATTATGTTACTATTGAAAACGTTTTAAAAAGCATTACTCCCAAAACAAAAGTAATTGCGTTGGCCCAAGTAACTAATGTTATCGGCGATTTACGACCAATAAAAGAAATAGCTCGTCTTGCTCATGACCGAGGAATCTTTTTAGTCGTTGATGGTGCTCAAAGTGTCCCTCATATGAAAATAGATGTTCAAGACTTAGACTGTGATTTTTTAGCCTTTTCGGCTCATAAATTATGTGGACCAACCGGAGTAGGAGTTCTTTATGGCAAAGAAGAACTTCTAGAAGAAATGGAACCCGTTAACTTAGGTGGGGGCATGAATGAATCGTTTGATGATGTAAATGATGTCTATTTAAAGAGTCTACCTACGAGACTAGAGGCCGGAACTCCTAATATTGCCGGTGTTATTGGCTTGGGGGTTGCTATCGACTATTTAAGTAAAATAGGGATGGATAACATTTTAGAACACGAAAAAAATTTAAGAAAATATTTAGTAAATAAATTAGTTGATATTAAAC
>CAKORQ010000039.1 GCA_934101445.1 uncultured Bacilli bacterium
GGGTAACCTTCTTTTTAAATATTTAAAAAATAAAAACTTCCAAAATAGGAATGGTTTATGGGAAAAAGGGAAATTTGCAAAAATTAATTAAATATATTATAATTACAACTACGAGGTGTTTATTTATGAAAATTAATTCTGTAACTTTAAATAGTTTAGCCGTTAGAGAGTCGCAATATCCAACGGGAAACCTACCAGAGTTTTTACTGGTTGGACGCAGTAACGTGGGAAAGAGTAGTTTTATTAATACTTTAATTAATCGGAAAAACTTTGCTCATACTTCTAGTAAACCAGGAAAAACCCAAACTCTAAATTTTTATAATGTTAATGATAAATTTTATCTTGTTGATGTTCCGGGTTATGGTTATGCCTCGGTTGATAAACAAACTCAGGCTAAATTTGGTTTAATGATAGAAGAATATTTGATGAATAGAGATGTCTTAAAAAGAGTTTTCTTAATTATTGATTATCGTAATAAACCAATGGAAGATGATATTTTAATGTATAATTTTTTAAAGTATTATCATAAAGAAGTAACAATAGTAGCAACCAAGTATGATAAGGTATCTCAATCAAAACGTGCTAAGATTGAAAAGGTTTTAAATAGTGCTTTTGATTTACAAGATACGGATAATATAATTTATTTTTCTTCGGTTACTAAAGTTGGTAAAGATAAGGTTATGGGAATTATTGATTCTTATTTATAAGGTGGTATCTTAATACGGCCTTTTTTATTTTCTTCGGGAAATTATTATTTCTTCCCACCCGCCACTCCCAGAATAGTAGTATTTATAAACATTGATATTATTATAAAACTTAAGTATTTCTTTACCAGGAGTAAAATCTGTTATATAATTTAACCGTATAGTATGGAGATATTATGAAGAAGGATAATTATGTTATTGAAATTGATAATTTAAACAAAAAATATGGCAAAATTTTAGCCTTAAATAACTTAAGTTTAAATATCCCAGAGGGAAGTATTTATGGCCTTATTGGGAAAAATGGGGCAGGAAAGACGACATTAATTAGAATTTTATGTGGCTTACAATTACCTAGTGCTGGTACTTTTTCTATTTGTGGGGTTGATAGCGAGAGCCAAGAAATTTATAAAGTTCGTAAAAGATTAGGAGCCATTGTTGAGACTTGTTCTCTATATTTAGAAAAGACGGCTTATGAAAATATGTCTTTACAAGCAACCTTGTGTGGAATTAAAGATAGAAAGAAAATTTTAGATTTATTAAGTCTAGTTGATTTAGAAAACAATAGTAAAAAAGTAAAAAATTATTCTTTAGGCATGAAAGAGCGTCTAGGCATAGCGATGACTTTATTAAATGATACAAAGATATTAATATTAGATGAACCTACTAATGGCTTAGATCCTGTTGGTATTAACGATATTAGAAAAGTTATTTTAAAATTAAATAAAGAATATAATATTACTTTTATTATATCTAGTCATTATTTAGATGAATTATCAAAGATTGCTAATGATTATGGAATTATCGAAAAAGGTAGTCTTATTGAGGAAATAAGTAAAAAAGATTTAATGCAAAAATTAGAAAAGAAGACTTTAATTAAAGTTAATAAAAATAAAGTTTTACAAGATTATTTTAAAAAAGAAAAAATAAAATATAAACTAAAAGATAATGTTTTTGAAATTAGTAGCACCCTAAATATTAATAAAATGGTTGTGTTCTTAGATAATCTTAAATGTCAGGTCTTAGATATTACTAGCATTGAAGAAACGTTAGAAGATTATTTTTTAAGAAAGATAGGTGGCAAAAATGCTTAATTTGTTTTTAACCGACTTTCGCCGTTTAATTAAAGATAAAGTCTTTTATATTGGCCTTGTTATTTTAGCCTTTTATGGTTTTTGGGGAGTTAGAACTACATCTTGTTTTGATTTAGATAAATGTATTAGTATCGATGGGTCTAGTATGATAGTAACAATCCCCGCGATGATTATCTTGTTTGTTATTTTCTTTACTAGTCTTTTTATTGGGGCTGATTATAATGAAGGTACTATTCGGAATAAGTTAATCGTTGGTAAAAAAAGAAGTTACATTTATTTATCTAATTTAATAGTAACTTTAATAGTAGCAACAATTTATTTTCTAACCTATTATCTATCTATTAGATTAGGGTTACATCATTATAAATGTACATTAGATATAGATAAAAATCTTTTAAAATATTTAATGTTTGATGGTTACTTAGTAACTTTGGCCTTTAATTCTTTAACAGTCCTTATTGGAATGTTATATACTAATAAAGTTGGTTCTCTCCTTAGTAATATCATCTCCTATGGGGTTTTACTCCTAATGGGTGGCAACATTATTTTTAGTTTTATGGGTTCTAAATATGCCGAAAGTAAGCCTCTTCGAATGTTAATTGAAATGCTTCCTAATGTTCAAGTTGGTTTAATGTTTGAAGATGCTTACAAAGCCATTGTTAATTATAAGATTATCTGGCTTGGTTCTTTATTTTTTATCGTTTTAATTAATGCTATAGGTATGCTTCTTTTTGAAGTAAAAGACTTAAAATAAGGATAAAAAGCCTTTATATAATAAAATATGTTTAAATAGAACTTAAATTGTTAGTTCTATTTTTCTTTACTTATCTTTAATTTTAAGTATAATTTTAAATAGGTGATAATATGAAGAAAGTAACAATTTTATCTTTGCATTTAGGATATGGTGGTGCGGAAAGATGTATTACTAATTTAGCCAATAGTTTAGTTGGCAAGTATAATGTGGAAATTTTATCTGTTTATAAACTTTATGATAAGCCCGCTTTTTATCTAGATAAACGCGTTAATGTACGGTATCTAACGAGTGTTTTACCCAATAGAGATGATATTCGTTATGATTTAAAACATTTCAAAGTATTTAGTTTAGTTAAAGATTTATTTTATGCACTAAAAGTTTTGAATTTAAAAAAGAAAAAAACTATTGATGCTATTGATGCTTGTGATAGTGATATAATTATTAGTAGTAAAGTTTATTTTAATAAATTGTTAGGTGAATATAAAAATGATGGTGTTAGAGCCTTAGGTTGGGAACATAATTACAATAATCATACTAAAAAAGAAATAAAAGAGTTTATTAGATCTTGTAAGTATCTTGATGATGTTGTTATGGTAAATAGTGAATTACAAGCATTTTATCAAAAAGAATTCTCTAAATTAGGATTAAGATGTCAAGTTAGGTATATTCCTAATTATATTGATGATGTTAGTAAAACGACTACTAAGTATGATAATAAGAACTTAATAGCCGTTGGTAGGCTAGAAAAAGTTAAAGGCTTTGCTGATTTAATAAAAGTCTATAAGTTAGTTAATTTAAAAACGCAAGGTACTTCATTAACTTTAGTAGGCGATGGTAAAGAAAAAGATAGTCTTTTTGAGACAATAGTTAAAAATGATTTATCTGGTAAAGTTAAGATGCCGGGGTATTTATTCCAAGAAGATATTGATAAGTTATATGATAAATCGTGTCTTTATATTATGACTAGTCATTCGGAATCCTTTGGTCTTGTTATGTTAGAGGCTATGAGTCATGGTTTACCTGTAGTAGCATTTTCCTCAGCCGAAGGGGCTCGAGATCTAATTCAAGATGGTTATAATGGTTATTTAATCAATAATCGTAATGAATTTGAAATGGCCGATAAAATAATTGAACTACTTAATAATCCTGATAAACTAAAAAAAATGGGAACCAATGCTTATACTTCGGCTAAAAAATATACTAAAGAAGCAGTAATTAAAACATGGGAGCAATTATTAGATGAAAAGCCAAAGAAAGAAAATTAATAAAAATAATATTAAAAAAGATAAATTTTCTAAAGTTATTTCTTTTCTCTTAATGATATTAATTATTATGCAACCCCTAATGGATGCCTTAACTTATTTACAAATAAGATATAGTTTTAACTTTCTTAGTATTTCCAGTGTTTTAAGAACCCTTACTTTTAGTTTAACAATTTTATATCTTTTATTTACTAAAGATAAAAGAAAAGATATATGGTTTTTGCTTATTTATTTTCTAATTTATTTAGGTTGTCAGGTATTTTGGCTAAACAATGGTCTAAGTAGTAGTTTAAATACCCTTTTAACGATTTTTTATCTACCAGTTATAATTATTTTTATGAATAAAGCGGATATTAATAAGAAGTATTTTAATTTAAAAATAATTATGATAACTTATTTAATTTATTTAAACTTAATTATAATTCCTTATCTTTTTAAATATGGTAATTATGCTAATGATTTTTATGAAGGGAAGAATGGCTTTTATGGGTTGTTTTATGGGGGAAATGAGATAAGTAATATCTTAGTAATTATGTTACCTTTAGTAATAGAGTATCTAGTTAGAAAAAAGAGTTACTTTTTAATTAGCTTAACTTTTATCGAATTACTTTTATGTATTTATTTAGTAGGAACTAAAACTTTAATCTTAGGATGTATTATAGTTAGTATTTATTTTCTTATTAAATATTTACGCCCCGTTTATAAAAAGCTAGATAGCAAGAAAAAATATCTTATTTGGACTTTCTTAATTTTATTAGTTATAGGGTCAATATTAATACTACCTAAGATGGCTGTTACTAAAAATATAATCAGAGCGATAAACTATTATGGCTTTAATCTAAGTAATATCTTTAGTTTAAATGGCCTAGATAAGTTAGTCTTTAGTGGTAGATTAGAAATACTAAATAAGGTTAATAATTTATATTTACATAGTCCTTTAATAAATATCTTAATGGGACTAGGTAAGAGTTATGTTAATACTTTTAAAGGAATAGAAATAGATATATTTGACATTTTCTTTTCTATTGGTATTATTGGGATTCTAATATTTGGTTATTTATGTTTTAAAAATATTAAAGATACTAAATTAAAAGGTATATATTTATTTACATTTATTCTAAGTATTATGATATCACTAGTTACTGGTCATGTTTTAAATATGCCAAATGTTAGTATTTATATAGGATTACTTTTCGTTTTAAATAAACAAGAAGAGTAGTTCTTTTTTAGTGTTCTTAAGCCAATATATAATAAGGAAAAAAACTATTAAGACATATTATGTTTATAAGATATAGGATATATTACACTGTTTTCATTGCCTAAGCAAGTATTATTTGTTATTTGCTAAAAAAAAGAAGCCTTACTTTTTATTTAAGTCTTCCTTCTTTAAATTTTTAAGAGCATACTCGATACATTCATTAAGTAATCTATTAACGGATATGTTAGTAGTTTTAGATAATTCTTCTATTTTCTTTAGGGTAGATAATTTTATTCTAATAGTTTTTAAAGTTGATTTCTCATCTTCTAAATTGGGTAGACAAAATTCTTGCATGGTATTTCTCCTTCTATAAGAATTTTATAAAAATGTAGTACATTTAGTAAGTTACACAATTTGTGGGACTTAATTTAAAAATTAAAATATAGTGTAATGATTTTAGGTAGAAGGTTAAAAATGAGTATGTTAAAGAAAAGTTCTTTTTTATTGTGTTTAATAATTATAATGATAGGTAGTGTTTGGTTTATAAGTTTAAAAAATGATAATTCTAGTTTGGTGGGCGCCTACATAGATGGCGAATATGCAAGTAATATACCTAGTAAAGATGCTGGTTATGTTGTTGAAAAAATAGTCTGTGATAACGAGGCAGTTGGTGAGTGGAATTATGATGAATGGGGATTATTAGTTAAAAATATGCCTAAGAAATCAAAATGTAATGTTTATTTTAGAAAAGGTATAAAGTTAGCAGATACTATAACCTTAGTTGATACAAGTGGTAAGTGTCCAACTGTTAATAGTGATGGCTCGGTTAATGTAACTAGTGCCGAATCAGAAAATTCTCTTTTATGTAGTGCTCCTGATAATTATGGAAATTCTTATTATTTTAGAGGCAATGTTCAGAATAATTATGTTTATTTTGCTAACTTTTATTGGCGAATAATTCGTATTAATGGCGATGGTTCCGTAAGAATGATATATGATGGGACAGCGGCTCATGAAAATGGGGAAGCAAGTGAAGATAGAATAATTGGGAAAAGCATATATAATTCTAATGGTGATGACAATGCTTACGTTGGATATATGTATGGAACGCCGGAGTCCTCAACTTATGAAAAAACACACGCCAATATAAATAATTCGACAATAAAAAATTATGTTGATAACTGGTACGAAAGTAACATAAATAAAAATCATTATGAAAAATATCTAAGTGATAATATATATTGTAACAGAAGAGAAGTAAGGAGTGGTGCTGGTTACAGTAAAAATGTTACATATTACAATGGGTATTACGCAACTAAATTAATTTGCACTCAAAGTGATTCATTTTCGGTTAATGATAATATACACGGAAACTCGTCATTGAAATATCCAATTGGATTAATAACAGCCGAGGAAGTCAAAATTTCATTAGAAAATTACGATGATTTATCCAAAAGTTATTTTTATGCAGGTGTTAGTTACTGGACTATGTCACCTGTTTATTATGGAGTTGATGATACAATTTACGCCAAAGTTACAGATATCACTTCTACTGGTAATCCATATGGCAGTGGTGGCGCTGGAGTAAATCTATATCAAGCGGGGATAAGACCTGTTATCAATTTAAAGGCTGGCTCATTAACAATAGGTGACGGTTCAATTACTAATCCATATAAGATTTCTTAAAGAAATGATAGTTGATATAACAGTGCTTTCCATCTATAATTAATTTATCAGGGGTAATAATAAAAAAGTAGATAAAAAATAATGATGAACAAAGATAAAGTTTATTTATACTGGAATAACAGAAGATGTAGTAAAGGCTATAAAGTGGCAGTATTATATAAAGAATATGGAAAGTTTTATTCAAAATATATTGTAGAGATAAGTATGACCTTTTAAAAGCCAGTGGGGCTAAATTACCAACTGATGATTATAAATTTAGAAAAAATTAAAGCATTAACAAAAATTAGAGTTAGACTATTATAATTTTTTATTTTATACTAAATCTAGCAAAGGAGACTAGATTAGAATGATATATGAAATGAAACTACAACCAGCATATTATGACTTTATGCTTAAAGGTACTAAAAGAATAGAAATAAGATTAAATGATGAAAAGAGAAAAGCCATTAAAGTAGGCGATAAAATTAAATTCTATAAAGAACCCGATTTAAAAGAATACTTTTTAACTGAAGTAGTAGAAATTTTAAAATTTAATAACTTTGAAGAAATGATTGATAATTTAAAAATAGAAGAACTAGCCGCTAAAAGTCTTACTAAAGAAGAATTACTTGGCACTTTAGAAAAATACTATAGCCAAGAAAAGCAAAAAAAGTATGGCGTTTTAGGGATAAGTATAAAGTTAATAAAGAAAGATAGAAATATATCTAAAATATCGCTTAATTATAACCTAATTGATAAAGATAAAATAAATAAAATACTCACGTTACTAAATATAGATAAGATGGTTTGCTATATTGATGATGAATTTAATAAAAATTTTTATGAAATTTTAAATAATTTGGGGATAAGTTATATAGAAAAATTTAATGATACTTTTAATCAAATATTTTTAAAACTTGATAAAGAAACTTATTTAAAACTTTATGATTATATGCAAGAAAAGGATATTTTAATAAGCAGTACCATGATTAAAGATAATTGGCAATTTTATTTAAATATATTTACGAAAGAAGTATGTCTAGGCATGTTAAGTTATGATACTAACTGTATTTTAGAAATAGATGATTATGAAAAAGTGATAAGTGTTCAATTTAGAAAAGAAGAATATAATTCTAAAACAAGAAAATATGATTACGTAGAAGATACACAAATTGTGAATATGCTTTTTAAAC
>CAKORQ010000040.1 GCA_934101445.1 uncultured Bacilli bacterium
AGTAGTTGGAGTCCCGTAGATGAAGGCTATACAACTTTACATGATGCGATACTGGCTAATGAATATCAAAGTAGTCCTGAAGTAGCAATTAAAAAGATAGAAGCCAAGGGAACACCAGATTTAAGTCAACCAGCGCCGAACATTACTTGGAAAGAACAAATAGATGATAAGACTTATCAAGTTGATTTTCAAAAAGCATCTTCGGAAATGTTGGGCATTGATAATTATACTTCTGAACTGCAGAATTCTGATACAAAGCTTAAAGTATATACTAATTATAGGTTTGACAGTAGTAATGGGTCTTACCATTTGACGGATTTAATTATTGCGGATCCTACAGAATTAGATTTTAATAATAACGATTATTATATTATAACTGATGCTATATTTTTTGATGGTGAGAAAATTGTTTCTACATCTTATGAAAATGGCTACTATATCTATAAAATAAAATCGGCAACAAAAAAGATAATTGCCAAAAATATTAATGAAATAGAGTATAAAGTAACCAATTACAGTTTAAATGTTGAAACCTATAAGCAAAAAGAAATTGAGGATGATACTTCATCGAAGGGCGTTTATCAAGACATTGATGATTATGGGATAACATATTATTATCGTGGAAATGTGAATAATAATAATGTTTTGTTTGCAGGATTTTATTGGCAAATTATAAGGATAAATGGTGATGGAACAATTAGACTTTTATATAATGGTCAAGGAGACAATGATAATAAATCTATTAATTATATTTCAAAATCAACTTTTAATATAAATAATAATAGTATTGCCTATGTTGGTTATATGTATGGTAATGATATTAGTAGTTATGAAAACGCTAAGAAAAACGAGAAAAACTCAACTATAAAAAATAATGTAGATGCTTGGTATGCTAATAACTTAAAAAATACTTTATATGAACAATATTTGGCAGATACTGGTTATTGTAGTGATAGAACTTTACCTTCCATAGTTCAAGGCAATGATATTATATTAAATCCAAGGCATAGAATTTATAATCTTAAAACAGCTACTTTTAAATGCAGTGATATTGATAATGACCTTTTTACTACTAAAAATGGTGCTATTGGCAATAAGGCTTTAATTTATCCAATTGGTTTAATAACCAGTGATGAAATAATGTATTCTGGCTTAACATCAAATAGTTTAAATACTTTGGCATATACATATTCTTCAAATACTTATTGGACGATGTCTCCTTCTTATCAAAGCAAAATTGAGGGTACATATTTGTTTTCTGTGGATAATCTTCTATCAGGTGGTGCCTGGTCGCGATATTCTTATGGAATAAGACCTGTCATTAATTTAAGAGCAGATGTTGAAATCACAGGGGGAATAGGTACTAAAAATAGTCCTTATGTTATAAAAACTAATTAAATATTTTCTTAAAAACAATGACAACCTTTGTCGAATTAAATGTAAAAATACTAAGAAAATGCTATGATTAGTTAAGGTGATTATAATGAATTTAATAAATAATAATGCTTTATTTAATAGTTTAATTAAAGAAGTAGATGATTTAAGACTTGCAGTGTGTCTTGACAAGGTAAAGAAAAATAATATATAATTAATCTTGTAGGAAGGGATAATTATGAATAACAGTAAAATAGTTCTAACTACTCAAGATATAGTTAATAAAGAATTTACTATTGAACCAAAAGGGTTTAAACCACAAGAAGTTGATGGTTTTTTAGATATCGTTATTAAAGACTATGTAGCCTTTGATAAAGAAATAAAAAAATTACGCAAGGAACTTGCTAGTTTAAATGAAGAAAATAGTCGTCTTCGTGGTGAGGTAAGAAGGTTAAAGGATTTAGAAACTATTCGTGATGAAGACAGTAGGACCCAAACTCCTGTTAATAATGTTGACCTTCTAAGAAGAATTAGTCAATTAGAAAAAATTGTTTACGGAAAAAGTGAATAATTAATAACAAAAAATAACTTAGAAAGACAAATGCTGGTATATTTATTATACTTGAGGAAAGTCCGTGCTTACATAGACCTGAAATGGCTATAGGGTTCGTTGCTAAGGCCAATAACCTTAGGCAGTTTTTAACTGACGGCGTCGAGGTAACCTGTTAAATGGTTATATTAGACATAAAGTGCCAAAGAGACGAGTTACTTTAGAAATAAAGTAGGTGGAACGTGGTAAACCCCGCGAGTAAGAAATCCAAATTTGGTAGGAGAGTTTCTACAAAGGAAACAAACGGCGTAGAAAAGTTTATACATATTTGTATAGATTAGATAAATATTTGTCACTAGCGCGCTAGTACAGAACACGGCTTACTAAGTTATTTTTTTAAATTTTAAAAGGAAGTGAATTATCTTGAACGGAATAGGCCTGATGCTTAGAGGTGCAAGAGAAGAAAATGGTGTATCTTTAGAAGAAGCAAGTGAGGATTTGAAGATTAAGCCCGCCATTCTTTATAATATTGAAGAAGGTAATATGGGCTGTTTTAAAGATATCTTTATCTTAAAAGATTATTTAAAAGATTACGCAAAATATTTGGGAATAGACCCAACTAAAACGGTTGATAAATTTAATGAATTTATGTTTGAAAAAACCAGTAAGATTCCTGTTGAGGAAATTGAAAAGCAAATTATGGAAAAAAATAAGGAAGAAGCCTTACTTAAATCCAGAGTAGCCAGTCCTTATACAGATACTAGTTATCGTTATAAGAAAAAGAGTATTGCCATTCTTTATTTATTAGTAATTGCTTTAGTGGCCCTTGTTATATTTTGGTCAGTTAAACAAGTAACTGTTGGTCGAATGGTAACAACAACGGCTAGTCAAGTGGAAGGAAGATAACTATGAATTTACCTAATAAATTAACTTTAGGACGTATATTTTTATCAATAATTATTTTATTATTGTTAGGTTGTCCAGTTTATATGTTTGGTTTTAGTTGGCCAGAATATTTACTTGGTGGTAAAATTGTTATCAAACTTAATTACATTATAGCGGGTATCTTGTTTGTAATTGCCTCCCTAACTGATATGTTAGATGGCAAGATTGCTCGTAAGTATAATATGGTTACAGATTTTGGTAAAATGATGGATGCCATTGCTGATAAAGTGCTTGTAAATGGGGTTTTAATACTTCTTGCTTACAATCATAATTTGCCAGTAATTGTGCCTGTAGTTGTTATTTTAAGAGATACTGTGGTTGATGCTATTAAAATGGCCAGTGGGGCGAAGGGCAAAGTAGTCGCAGCCTCGATGGCTGGTAAGGTTAAAACGGCTTGTATGATGGTTGGCTTAACTTTAGTATTATTTAGTAATATTCCTTTTGAATTTTTCGGTATCGGAGTGGGTAAGGGATTAGTCTTACTGGCTACTTGTTTATCCGTTTATTCAGGATTAGAATATTATATTGTTAATAAAGATTTAATTTTTAAAGAAGTTTAATTTATGGGGGTACTTGTTTTTGCAAGTATCTTTTCTAATAGAAGGAGAATTTATGAAATATTTTTGTGTGGGAATTAAAGGAAGTGGGATGTCTACTTTAGCCCAAATTTTAAGTGATTTAGGACATACTGTAGCCGGATATGATGATAATAAAAATCATACCTTTACGGAGGAAGGCTTAATCAAAAGAAACATTCCTATTTATTATGATCAAGAGCATCCTATCGATAAAGAAATGATTGTAACTTATTCTAAGGCTTTTAGTCTTAGTCATCCGGAATTAGTGTTTTTAAAACAGGAAGGATTAGAGTTTGTAGAATATAATGAACTTTTAGGTAGATTAACAAGAGAATTTGAAACAATTGGCGTTTCAGGGACACATGGGAAGACTACTACTTCAACTATGATTACGGATATTCTAAAAGATAAGGGAGTTAATTATTTTATCGGCGATGGCTCAGGCTATGCAAAGCGAGATAATAAATTATTTGTTATTGAATCCTGTGAATTTAAAAGACATTTCTTATCTTATAATCCTTATCTAGCAATTGTTACTAATATTGAGTTAGAACATACAGAATGTTATGCGGGACTTGAAGATATTATTGAAACCTTTAATAAATTTATAAATAAGGCTAAAATCGTAGTAGCCTGTGGAGATGATAAAAATGTTTTGAAGTTAAAGACTGCTAATAAGATTTATTATTATGGGTTTAAAACCAATAATGATATTTATGCTACTAATATTACGATGAATGTAGCGGGTAGTGATTTTGATGTTTTTTATAACCAGAATTTTTTAGGACATTTTCATATGCCTTTAGTAGGCAATCATATGATATTAAATGCTTTGGCCAGTATTTTGGTGGGGCTTTTATACAATGTGGATTTGATAACGATTAAAAATACTTTAAATAATTTTGCAACGCCAAAACGTCGTTTTAAAGAAACTATAGTCGGGGATAATATTATGATAGATGATTATGCTCATCATCCAACGGAAATTCTAAAAACCATTGAAGCCGCTCGTATTAAGTATCCTGATAAAAAAATAGTTGCTATTTTTAAACCTAATACTTATTCTCGAACTTTAGCCTTAAAAGATGATTTTATTAAAGTATTAAGTACTGCAAATGAGGCTTATATTACCCCAATTGATTGTAACAGGGAGAAACAAAGTGATTATCCCAATATTTCTAGTGAGGATTTAGTTAGCAAGATACCTAATGGGCATTTACTTAATGATAGGGATATAGCAGTCCTTACAAAGTATCATGATAGTGTCCTAGTATTTATGAGTTGTGCTAATATTTATACCTTAGAAGATAAATATAAGGAACTTGTTAGTAAATAAGAAATTAATTCTTAAAGTTTAAATAACTTCGAGAATTTTTTTTAATATTTAAAATTCGACAAAATTCGACAAATAATTCTTATCTTGTGTAATATTATATAACTGGTGATAAAAATGTTAGAAGAAGCCTTAAAGGTATTTGGAATAGATTCAGTATGTAGTGTTATAGATTTAGATCTTATTTATAAAAAGATGGTAAGAAAAAATTATGAAGAAAACTTTCCCTATAATAAAGAAATAGGAGAGATGAATGTTAGACTTTATGAATGGTCTTATCAAATAATTTTGCCTTTTGCTATTGGAAAAGAGTTAAATATTTTAAATAGTAGTTATCTTGATTTAGCCACTTTAAAAATATTAATAGTTTTACAAAAGTTAGGATTAGATTCTAAAAAGGCTAAAAAATTATATGAATTTGATAAAGTTTTAGGATATAGGGAATCATTTTTTGATTGGTGTGTAGAAGAATTAATAAAAAAAGATTTAATTCCTATAAGTGATGTAAATAGGGGCCTTTTAGAAGAATATTATAATTATTTAAAGGAAAATAATAGATTAAAATTAGAATTAAAAAAAATTTAAAAATAGAGAAATATTATCAAAGATAAAAATAAAGATTTAATTATTCTGAAACTATGATATACTAGTTTTAGAAAGAGGTCTGGGATAATATGAAATTAAAATTTAAAAATACCCAAATTAATTATTTCGTAAAGAAAACAAACGAAAAGGAGGGACTTGCTAGTAATGATTCCTGGTTAATGGTTGACTTTAATGTGGAAAATGATGAATTTAGTTATCATAGTTGCCGTGAGTCATTAAGTCTAGGGGAGATTATTGAGGCTTGTACTGTGATACGTAAACTTTACGATGAGCCGGTAGCTGTTAAGGAAAAAATAACTTTTATTAAAAATTATTTTATAATTTATATAAATAATACACCGGAAAAGAAGTCTATGGTTTTGGAACTGGTTAATTTAGATGATAGTAAACATAATAGTTATAAAGTGTACTTTGAACAAGAAGAGATTTTGGAATTTGTTAATTTATCACGTAATATAGCTTAGAAAAGAACCAAGATAATATTAAGGTAGTGAGTATATGAAAAAGAAAAAAATAATTAAGGTCGCAGTTATTTTTCTAATGGGGGCGGTTTTATTTTTGACTATTAATAAATATATGTTAAATAAGGATAATAAAAAAGAAAATTTGGATAATAATAACGTTAAAGAGCCTGATAATAATGATAATAATAAAACCCCCGCTAACGATAAGGTTTGGGACGAAAAGAATAAAGAAGTAAATAATAATACTAATGATAGTAAAAATAATAATTCTGATACTAATAATAAGAAGAATGATGCTAATAATGAGGTTTCTAAAGATAAAGATGATGACAAAAAAGAACAGAGTAGCAATAATAAGCAAGAAGATATTGATGCTAAATTAACTAAGGCTTATCCTCTTTTAGATAAAATTAGGGGTGAGAAAATAGATAAAGGAACTACATCTAAGGGGTTTAAAATAACGGAAATAAATGGGGTTACTTATATTGATGATGTTATGATGGTTAATAAGACCTATAGTTTACCTAGTGATTATATGCCAGTAGATACAGTAGAAAGTCCGGAAGGTAAAACTAATACTTGTAATAAATGTATTAATAAGATTGCCTATAAATCATTTTTAAATATGCAGGCTGATGCGAAGGCTGTGGGGTTAAATATTTATATTGCTAGTGGGTATCGTCCTTATGTTAGTCAGAATAAAATTTATAATAATTATATTAAAAGAGATGGTAAAAAGGCCGCTGATACTTATTCCGCAAGACCAGGATATTCTGAGCACCAGTCGTCTTATGCATTTGATTTAAATTCTATTAATGATTCATTTGCTAAAACTGATGAAGGAAAATGGGTTAATAATAATGCTTATCTTTATGGGTTTATTATTAGATTTCCTAAGGGAAAAAGTGATTATACGGGCTATAAATACGAATCATGGCATCTTCGCTATGTAGGTTATGACCTAGCCAAAAAGTTATATAACGATGGTGACTGGTTAAGTTTAGAGGAGTATTTCGAAGTTAATAGTAAGTATCCGGAGTAAGTAGTATGAAGAAGTATGAGAAATTAAAGAAAAATAGTAAAAAAGCCTTAAAATATCATTTGTTTTATAGTGTTATTGTTTGTTTTTTAACTTCGACTATTTTAAATTTTAGTTATAAAATTAATAATTTAGAGATAGTAAATCGTTTTTTAACAATAATTCATTTGGATAATATTATTGCGCCTATTATGCGATTTAAGCCCACAGTCGGCGTTTTTGCTAGTTTTTTTAATCAATTAAGTGGAACGGGTTCGATTGCTTTAAGTCTTTTAAATATGATAAATAATTTTGTGTTTAAAAAGATTATGCCTTCTTCTTGGATCGTTGTTTTATCCGTTTTTACTTTTTTA
This sequence comes from uncultured Bacilli bacterium, assembly GCA_934101445.1. Lineage (GTDB taxonomy): Bacteria > Bacillota_I > Bacilli_A > RF39 > UBA660 > CAG-605. Next base: position 7,243 of record CAKORQ010000040.1, read on the forward strand.
ATTATCTATGTTTTTGTTTCTACCATTATTAATGTAGGCAAGAACCGGTATTTTTTAGAACATTATAGTTATCAAGAGACTAGTGTTAATAAATTATTATTTGTGTATTATACTAAGAGTATATTTAATGTTGGCGAAGTAATGCTAGCCAAGATGATAAAATCGTTTCTGTGGTATTTTACGATTGTTGGCGGCTTTATAAAACACTATGAATATAGTATGGTGCCTTACTTGTTAGCCGAAAATCCTGCAATTAAAATTAAAGAGGCTTTTAAAATGTCCAAGGCAATGACTAATGGTCATAAGTTTTCAATGTTCTTATTAGACATAAGTTTTATTCCTTGGTATATTTTAGGACCTTTAACCTTGGGGTTTAGTAATATTTTTTATTTTCGGCCTTATAAAGAAATGGTTAAGGCTAGTTTATATTTAGAATATCGCCGGGGCTTAAAAAAAGATTATCCGGAAATATTTAAAGATGAGTACTTA
>CAKORQ010000041.1 GCA_934101445.1 uncultured Bacilli bacterium
TTTATTTCTTTTATCTTTAAAGGAACATTATCGGTTATATTTAAATAATTATCGACTTGATTAGGTAGTAATTCTTCTTTATTTGAGTAATATAACTTTGGTAACTTATTATTATTAATATCTTCATAAGAAAAACTAGTTCCAATATTTATTTTCGTCAAATAAGTTTCTTTATTATTTAACTCTTCCGTAGTAAGTAATTCTTCTCCTGAGGCATTATTACTAATAACTCCATTAATTCGTTGACTAGCCCAAGCATAGAAATTATGATTACTTAAGTTTTTATTACCAATAGTACGATGAATTTCATTTTCAACCGAAGTATATAACTCTCCTGTAAATAAAGTATTAGAAACATTATCTTCGCCGTCATTACCAATAATACCACCCGCATAGACCTGACTAGATATTAATTTAATATTGCTAATAACATTTTCTACGCGTCCATAGTTAAGACCGACAATACCCCCGGCATTAGGATAAGTGGTATTAATCTCCCCAGTCGTATAAACCGAATCAATTACCCCATAAGAGTTATAACCAACTAAACCACCTACAGCATAAAATTGACTAGACTTAGTTAGATTAAAATGCAAATCTTGAACATAACTATTCATGATATTAGATTGTTCCATTTGGCCAACCATACCACCAACTCGCATCCCGTTTACATTAGTACGGTCAATAATTTTAAAATTAGTAACGCTACTATTGCGAATGTTGGAACTATATCTTGATAAACCCGCAATGCCACCAGTATAATAACCAAGCATAGCAGTAATATTTTTAACATGAACATTATCAACTGTTGCCGAACTTTGTAAATAACCAATTAAACCAACTTCATCACTATAGTTAGTTTTTTTAATGTCTTCAAAATAAAGATTAGATAAATAACCTTGGAAAACTCTAAAGGCAATACCTTCACTAGTATTTACATTTATATTTCTAATGGTATGGTTATTACCATTAATTTTACCGGTCATCGTCGTCGTAATAATTGGATTAGTATAACCAGAAAAATCTAAATCTTTCATTAATACAAAGTTATCACCAGCATAGTTTTTCATATTTAACCAGTCTTTTTCACTATTTACTTCCCGATACATATCTAAATTTAAGATAACAGTTCCGGAGGCAAATTCGGTTGTATAAGTATTACCAATTTTACTCGTAGCGGTAATCGAATTTAGACCATAAGCAGAAATATAACGCGTAGGATTAGTTAATTTAACCTTTATTAAAGAAGTACCATCAGCATTATCAATTTGTTCTTTTACGACCGCATTAAAGTATTGAATACTAACGTGCTCAATTTTATCAGCCGCCGGATTACGAACTAAAATATTGATATCAGCTTCACTTCCCGCTTGGGATTCGACTGATGCTGTAATAACACTTAACAGATCAGCATCTGTTACTTCCGGTAACTTAATATAATCTTGTTTCGGCATCACATCATTCATAATTAATTGAGGGAAATAACCATAAGTTACAAAATCTTCGATATTAAAAGCGCCTTCTTTATTTAAAGTATTATTTTGAAATTCATTACTAGTTAGAGCAACTTTACTAATTTTCGTGGTTTTCGCATTAGTATATCTTAAAGGACTTACATAATAAAGATTCTTGGTATTTAACTGATCATAATAACCAACGGAGGCATCATAGGCCGTACTACGAGTACTATTCTCATTATAAGAATAACTATTATTAATAGTACCACGGGAAACACTTCCCATTAAGTTACCTACTCTTATTTGACTAGGTCTATCATCATCTACATAACCAATAACATCAATTAGAGAATAAACATTTTCAATATAACCACTCTCGGACATATAAGCCCCGATAGCGCCGATATATTTAATATCATCTAAACCTGAGTTATGATTACCATTAATCTTTTCCCCATAAAGATAACCATTCTTAACGGTGCCATAAATATAATTACTAATAAAGCCAAAGTATCTTGTCGTATGAATCTCAGCCTTATTATGGACAACAAAATGATCAACTGTCCCACGGTTAACGCGAACTAAGAAAGAAATTTGCTCCGCTGGTATAGTCGTTGCCTCTTCAATAGTTATCATTATATTAGAAAATGTGGCACTACTCCAATCGGTTAAAGTATCATACCTACTTCTAGCCTCATCATACCAAATATGCATATCCATATTTTTAATAACACAGCCTTTACCTAACTCCGAGAAAACACGGGAGGCCGAATTTCTAACATTAAGGAGTAATTTATGCCCTTGAAAATCAATATTACCATTAAATTCTCCGGAGATAGTACGGTTAGAATAACGCAGGTCAATATCATTATCTATTAAGAAATTACCGGTCGAAGACATATTATAAAATTCTTCTTTAGTCCGAATAGTTCTTATTTGATCATCAGTTGTAAAATTAAGAGAATGAATCGTATAATATCTATTATTCATATAAACATTTAAATTTAAAGTATAGTTAGTACCTTTATCAAAATTATAAGCCACCAGCATATCATCAACCCGGTGATCAACGATTTCATTATCATCTAAGTAATAGTGATAATTACCGACATTAGTGCCATCGCTTTTTAAGATTTCGATAAAGAAATCGCCATTAGGGATTTGAGGAGTTCCCGTAAGTTCATAGTTATTATCAACGACATTAACATAGAAAATGCCTTGATATTGATACTTTTCTTCATAAGCGGTATAAGTATCATCTTTTTGTAAATTATCTTTAAAGTTAACGGAGATACAACCAGCATGACCGGAGATAAATGAGGAACCACCGCCGGCCCCACCATTATAGTTTTTAGTAGCAACCCCGCCATAGTAACCACCACCGGCTCCGCCCGTATCCGTGGCGGTTCCGTTTTCACCAATACCTAACTTAGAAGAAGAGGCTAAAGACCCCGTAAAATCTGTGGTCGTAAAAGGTATCTGACCGGCTGCATATCTGGTATGTAAAATACCATCAATGTAAGCCCCTTCGGTTGTTATACCACCGCCGGCCCCACCGGAACCATCATTATCTAAAGAACAATTTTCATAACAACCACTGGCATCATCAGAACCGCCACCGCCACCGGCAACAATAATTCGGCTATTTAACGATTCGGTTTCTAATACTCCCGATTTTAAGCGAACATCGGTGGCGCCGCCACCAGAACCGGAACTATTGGCCCCGCCAGTACCACCGCCGTTAAAGCCCCCGGCAACATAGCCACCACCATATTTACCGCGACCACCGACAACCACATACAAAGTTGTATTTTCTTTTAAATTAACCGTTCCCGCCGAGTAGCCGCCGCGGCCACCATGACTATTAGCGTGTAAATACTTATTATTATAAGCATCACCACCACTGGCGCCCCAAACTTCAATCTTATAATTTCCATTAGTAGGAACTTTGAATTCTTGAACCGTACCAGTATAACTATAATTATAAACTTCATTAGTTACCGTATTAGTAATTCTCGCATAACCATCGCCGATATGGCCAGTTTCGATATTTCCATTAGGCTCAACTATCCCATCATTACCCGTTAAAATAGTCGTATTATTGAAGACATATTCCCTATCATAAATGGACATTTCTTTAGTTCTCGCCTCATTATAATTTAAATAAGGAATAATTTGCATCTCGGTAATTTCAATAGTCGTAGTATTATTACGACCTCCGGTCTCACTAATACCAAAACCAACATAGCCATTATCGGCTATTAATTCCATGCGATACTCCTTATCTTCATTAGTTAAATTTAAAGGATAAGTCGCACTACTTCCGGCCCCCACCGTTAAGTAGGCAGCCCCGTTATTCGAACCACTAGCATACTTAGCCTTAAATTTAACAATAACTGGCATATCTTTATACTCGGGAATATAATAAGAATAATTAGCATAACCATTCATCGCGGAAAATCTGATTTTCTTATTATCCACATCAGTGGTAATCTTATTAAGACTAGAACCTCCATCAAAACGGAAATTATCCGTATAACTTAAATTAAAGATGTTTTGACTAGTAACAACACTAAGTAAATTTTCTAACCTCATAGTACCCGAGACGCCTAATTTAGTTCTTAAGATTCGGGAACCTTCTAAGCGTTTATTAGTCTTATAAGTAGCCGTAGTATACTTTTCATTATAACCTTCGGCAATAACATCAATAACATAATTAGTATCCTTATTTAACTTATTTAAAGAGATTCGTTCTTCCGTACTATTTATTTTAAGTTCACTAAGTAAAACATAATTACCTTGTTCATCATGAATCTGAACTAAAACCCGATTAGACTGAATGGCCCCATCTTGATCAACTATTTTAATATCAAAATCGATTATTGATTCGTTAGTAAACTGATTAGTAATAACTGCATAAGCCGGCGTTCTAGCCGTCTTAAAATTCGTAATATTAGCCGTTGCCGGTATTTCGTATTCTTTATTTATCTGTTTTTCAATCGTGGAAAACTCTAAAGTATAATCTGTACAAGAATCTAACCCCGTAATACTTAAAGTATAGGTTCCTAAATCTTTTAAAGTTTCGATATCCTCATCTTTAATAATAATCGTATCAATAACTTTAGCATCTTTTTTAACCTTAATAATAATCCGGTCTAAAAGAGCAATTAACTTTTCATCCGTACTTTCTTTATTAATTCTTAGACTATAAGTCGCACTATCTCTAGTTAAATCCTCATCACGCTCTTGTTTTAAAACCAACTTAGTATAACCTAGAGCACTTATAGGTTTGGTCGTAACTTGCGCCGTTACTAATATTTTATTATTAATAGTACCTAACCCATCTTCTAAATCATAACTGGCTATAACATATATTTTATATACTTCATTAGAATCTAAATTAGTTACTTCAATATCCACACTACTCTTAGTACTATCTAACTTTTCTTCGGTAATTAAATTATTATTTAAATCATATACTTCATAATGATAATTATTTAAAACGACTTTATCTTTATTATTTAAACTAACCGTAGCCTTAAAAAAAGTTAAATCATTTTCAACATGGTTAATATATGCAGTAGGAGCCTCTTTACTAGTCTTAGCCTTAAAAGTCCCATTATTAACTTTTATTTCATTACCACTGACATCATAAGCCTTGATAGTACCCTCATAATCAGTATCACTATCTAAAATCTCGGGAGTTTTATAAGTAACTTTATTTTGACTTTTTAACTTATTAATTATATCCGTACTTAAATTAAACTCTTGATTATTTAAACTAACAGTAATAGTTTTTAACCCATTTAAGACTTCATCTGTAGCCTCATTACTTATTTCTAAATCATCTAAAACCACTTTTTTAGCAAAGATATTATTAATCTTATATTGAAAATTAAGAGCATTTAAATTATCTATGTTATTAGTTTTAATCATTCCGGTATAAAAGGTTCTTCTCACCGTTTCATTATTTTGATTTTTAAAGATAAAATAACCTTCTACTTCAAAAGTTTCATTAGGCAGTAAGCCCGCAATCTTAGCCAATCCATTCCCATAGAAACTCTTTCTTAAATAAGTTTTACCATCGTATTTTATGACAAAAGTCGGACTAGTTATAATTCTACTAGCGGGATCGTTAATCGTTAAATTACCCGTGGCACTGTAGACATTACCGGTAAACCCCTCAAAATAAACCTCCGGACGAACATAATTTTCCACCGTTCCACCACTGTTACTATAATCAGGATTTTCATTAATAATAATATCCGTATCTTTAATAATTAAATCAAAAGAAGAATCGGAATCATTCTTTTTATCATCGGAAACATTATTATCTTCATAATTAGGTTTATCTGGTTCTTTAATATAATCATAAATTAGTAAGTAAGGCCTCATAACTAATAGTATTATCTAAAATACCCACTTTACTTTCTAAAGTTAGATAATTAATTTTCTTTAAAACTAAAGATTCTTTAACACGATAATAATAATTTAAGTAATCCTGATTAAAATAAATAATACTATAGGCCGGAATAACAATATCTTCATTAACTAATTTTAAAGTTATATCCACATTATTTAAATATAAACTTTGTTTTAACTTGGTAAAAAGATAAGTATCATTATCAATTCTTTCATTAATATTGGTATTATAAATATTCTTATCAGCCGTTATAACATTACTAAGACTTCCGGTATCATAATATCTATCATTTATATAATTAGTTTCCTTATAATTTAAAATTCGGGAGTTATCTTTACTATATATAGGAACATCTAAATATATTTTTGTTTTTTTCTTTTCGCCGATATAATAATTCTCACTATTTTTATATAAAGTATCCGAAGATAAAACACTTTCTAAGACAATACTTTCATTTTTACTTGCTCTTAAATTAGCGGCTATATCTTCAATCGAAACGGTAGATACATAACCATCCATGGCTATATTATCTATCTTTCTTACTTGGAAAAAAGCCAAATAAATAAAAATTAATATTATTAAACATAAGATTGTGATACTTTTCTTCATACTTTTCCTTCTTTTTTTTAGTAACCCTGAGAGTAAGGGTTTATTATCTTAAACTATTATATTTCTCTCTAAAATAAGTTATTTAAAATATCTAGATTTTTAGCAAGTAATTTATAATCACTACCCGATGCTATCCCATCTATTTTTAAATTAAGGGTATAATTACTAGTTTTAGCAAGACAGTCCTTTTTAACTAGAACCATCTCTGATGCTTGTCCATAATTATAATAACTAGCATAACCGGTTAAATTATTATATAAAACAAAAGACAAGGGTTGTAAATTTATCTCTTTATCATCTAAGACTAAAGTCGTAGGTTCGATAAAGAAATATAAATCATTACCATCATATAAAAAGGCATTTTCTAAATCATAAGTATTATTTTTATACTTTAAGGTCTTATATAAACTACTTTGCCCATCTAAGATAGTTAGAGCCGGAACCTTTTTTTGGGTATAATTACTTAAAGGAAAAACTAAAGACATGGCCGTCGGAAACAAAACGACATCTTCTCCACTATAATAAAGAGGTAAATTATTAATAACTTCCGATTTATCACCAATTTCCATCTTCGTAATATTATTATCACTTTCTAAGGTCAGCGTAGTATCATAAGTAACTTTAACATTATCTAAATATTGATACATACTTTGATTTTCTATTCTTACCGTATTTAAATTCTTTTTACCCTTAGTACCAATAATAATTAAAAGAATAAGTAATATTATAACTATAATACTAGGTATAACTATTTTTTTATTTCTTATTAAATTCTTTAATTTCTTTTTCCCGTTTTCCATCTTTATTCTCCTCTAAATATTTTAAATGCCTAAAACCAATTAATATTGTTAAAATAATTAAAAATATATTTGTTAAATTACAAATAGTTTTTATATACCAAGAGGCATTTACAACCTTAGTATATAAAATAAAACCATACTTTAAATAATTAAGATAAAATATTACCAGAACTTCTATGATATCTATAACAATTCTAAGTATCTTCCCATTAATTATATCATAAATAACTATTGGTATTAAAAGATAATAAAAGTTCCAGTTATAAATATAGTTACTATAATCCGTATTAAAT
>CAKORQ010000042.1 GCA_934101445.1 uncultured Bacilli bacterium
GCTCTACAATGTCGGTATCATCTTCGACAATTAATACTTTATTGTGCATAAAATCATCACCCTCTAATCGTTTTTGTTAACATTTCTAGGATATTACACTTTAAATTTAAAGTCAATTACCTATTTTCATTAATTATTAGAGTTGGATAGAACAGGGATTAAAATAATTGTCATTAATAATTTCTATTGTTAATTAGTATGACAAATAGCTTTTTTATTAATTTTGATGGCAATTTTTTTGTTTTGTTATTTTTATAGTTATAGTAAAATTGATTAAATGTAAAAAAATACATAGAACGGTAAGAATCTTATGTATTTTTTACTTAGGCAAAAAACTGGTCATACCAAACTAAGAAGGTATAAATGGTCCAAACTTTCTTGTAGCAATCCTTTTTTCCGGACTTATGGTCTTCTAAAAGCTTAATTATTCTTTTGTGATCAAATATTTCTTTAGCAACTGGACTATCAAACTTAGTCTTTATTTCGTTATATAAGTCATCTTCTCTTATCCATTCTCTTAAAGGAACTGGAAATCCTAGTTTTTTCTTTTTATAAGCCTCATTCGGTATTGATTGCTTAGCAGCCAGTCTTAAGGCTGGTTTAGTAGTTTCCTTATTTACTTTGGCATAACTTGGTAAGTGTCTTGCGACTTCATAGACTCTTTTATCTAGGAAAGGAGTTCTCGCCTCTAAGCCAAACATCATAGTATTTCTATCCACAGCGTGTAAGAAGTCTTGAACTAACCAATAATAATAATCTATTACTTGGCGTTTTACTAAGTCGCTTTGATCTTTATATTCTGCATATAAAGGCGCTACGATATCTTTTGTATTAATTTGATTTTTAAATTTTACTATTTTTTGGGCTTCTTCATCACGGAATACTCGTCCTAAGCCAATATTATAATCTTCTAATTTACGCCCTCTTCTATAAACGAAGTTAAAACCTCGTACTTCGGGAAATAAGCCAGCTACTAAAGAGGCAACATGACGAATAGGATAAGGTATTTTCATATACCAGGCTTGGTCGACTTCTTCCCGATATGATAAATAGCCCCCAAATAACTCATCTGCTCCTTCACCGGAAGTTACTACTTTTACATCTTTAGAAGCAATTTCGGCAACAAAGTATAAGGCAATAGCCGAAGGATCGGCAAGAGGTTCATCCATATGGTACATGATATTAGGAAATGCCTTCATATACTCTTCTTTAGTAATTTTTTTAGATTTATTTTCAATACCTAGTTTGGCGGCTAAATCTTTAGCATATTTAATTTCATCATACTTAGGATTATCATAACCAACGGTAAAGGTTTTATCGGGTTTAGCAATAGATACTAAGTAAGAAGAATCAATACCACTTGATAAGAAAGAACCTACTTCGACATCACTAATTTGATGGTACTTAACAGAATTATCCATAGCCTCTCTAATTTTTTTCACAATGGTATCCATGTCTTCATCTTTTTCATCAAATTCCAATTTAAAGAATTGAGTTTTATTAATTTTACCATCTTTATATAATATTTGATAACCCGGTTCTACCCGATAAACACCTTTGAAAAAAGTTTCTTCGGTAGGAGTTGAGTTAAAGCATAGATAACTACTTAAGATTTCTTTATTTAATTCTTTTTTAAATTTAGGGTGATCTAAAAAGGCTTTTATTTCTGATGCAAACATAAAACTGCTACCAAATTTAGCATAGTATAGGGGTTTAATTCCAAAGCCATCACGAGCCATAAATAAGGTTTTTTGTTTAGTATCCCAAATGGCAAAGGCAAACATACCACGCAAATGCTTAGTTATGTCGCAGCCCCATTCTTCATAGCCATGAATAATTACTTCGGTATCACTTTTGTTAGTAAATTTATGCCCACTTTTTGTTAATTCTCTTTTTAGTTCGACAAAATTATAAATTTCCCCATTAAAAACGATAACTAACGATTTATCTTCATTGTACTGAGGTTGACCACCACTAGATAAGTCAATGATGGCTAATCTACGATGGGCAAGAGCGACGTCATCATCTATAAAATACCCTTCGCCATCAGGGCCACGATATTTAATTCGTTCGGCCATATCTTTTATAACTTTTTCTTTATTTTTAATAGTTTTATCCACAAAACCTGCTATTCCACACATAATATTACTTCATCAAATATTTGATGCCTTTCTTTCATCTTTATTTTTTAATTTTACTTTAATTTTTCTTATTTGTATATAATCTTAAATAAATTTTCACAAGATTTTCTTATTCTTTATAATTTATTTTAGTATAGTAATCATTTTCAATAATAAGTTTACTCATGTTTAGACGATTTTTAACAACTTTGTTGATATTATTAACATAGTCATTCGATACTTCTAAACCTTCTTTAGTAACAAATTTATTTATACTTGCATAATAGGTTCCATAATCACTTACCCAACTTTTATTTTGAAAGAAAACAAGGCCCGGATAGGAAGATAAAATATCTTTCCCCATAAAAAGGCGAGAATCATAAGAAATACCAAAAAGATTATAAAGAGTTGGTAAAAAGTCTAACTGACTAGCCGTTTTATTTACGGTAAGACTTGGAGTTTTATTATTCCAAATAATTAGAGAACTATGATTTACTTCAATGGTTTCATCTCTTTTATATGTTGATAATTCATTAATAGAATTTATAGCCATGCTATAAGGGTAATGATCAGGAATTATAGCAATAACTGTATCATCTAAACGATTATTTTCTTCTAAGGTTGTAATAAGACTAGCAACTGCTCTATCTAATTCGATTACACTGGCTAAGTAGCCTTTAGCCTCATCACTTAAGTCTAAATCCTTAACTAATTGCCAATTTTTACTTACCATAGCATTACCATTTCTATTATAAGGCATATGTGATGATACCGACACATAATATGTTAAAAATTTCCGGGAGTTTATCCATTCATTTGCGGTTGCTTTAACCATTTCATTATCACTGGCCGGCCAAATATTACAATCCATAAGTTTTTCTAAACCGGTATTTTTGGCTTTAAAATAATCAAATCCCATCGTTTTTAAATAAGTATTACGATTTTGAAAATAAGCATCATTAGCATGGTAAGCCTTTACATCATAATTACTATTTTTAAAAACATTGCCTAAACCAAAAGGAAAATAATTAGTCCCTTTGCGAAAATATTTATTTAAATCATTAAGATTGGCAAATAGGCCCGTTAAGTTTTGGAATTCGCCACCGATAGTACTTAAATTAACGGGAGTATAAAAGTTAGTAAAGTTAAAACCGGTCGTGGCAAGTTTATACAAAGTGGGCGTTATATCTTCTCTAATCCCAATAGTGTTAAGACTTTCAGCCATGATGACAATTAAATTTTTATCTTTAAAAAGACCGGTATATTCATTTTTTAAAGTTCCTTCATCTTCCTTAAAGTATTTATGCATACTAAGTAAAGTTTTATTTTGAGTATTATTTATTAAGTTATCAAAATCAATATCTAAATTATTATAAGAATATTTATTTTCCTCGGGATTATTATTAGAATTATCTAAATTGTTACCAGGGGTTGTATCTAAAATACTTGGTGATTCTATCGTCGTTTTATTATCATATTTAAAAAGTAACTCTTTTATATCTAAGTACAAAGCGGGAATAACCCCAACTTTTTCAATATTCAAAGCATTATTATAATTAGTATTAAATAGATGATAAAGCGAATTTTCTTGGTCTTTTGACTGATATGCTATAATTTCAAAAAAAGGGATACTTAAGAATAAAGCCAAAAAGTTTAAAGCCCCGGTTTTCTTATCCATACGATTAAATGATATGTATTTACTAATAAGAATGGTAATTATAAGGGGAAGAAAAAGCCCAATTATATAGAATATGTTTTTTAAAATTTCTAGGATAGCGGTAGCAGTAAAGGCTAGAGCCTGGTCAGTTAATCCAAATAAAGAAAGACAAAAGTAAGTATTAAATACCTTTTTAAATATCAAGGCGACATTAAAAAACACGGTTACTAAAAAGATAATAATTAAGTAGATTATTTTATTCTTTTTAGGACTCTTAGTTAAAGTAGCAAGGCTTGTTATAATACTACTTATTGGTAGTAAAAGGATTAAAAGAATTAAAGTATTAATTTTTAAAATATTAGAAATACCAAATATGGTTATTTTATAAAATATTTCTAAATAAACCAGGATAAGGAAAGTAAGAATTAATAAAGATAACTTCTTTTTCTTAGGGCTTTCTTTGGCTTGCTGTTTTTTATTATAAAATTCTTTTTCCTGATTATTTAACTTAGAATTAGTTTCTAAATGGTTATTTTTAGAGTTGATTTTATTATTTGCGGCTTTATTATGATTTTTCTTAGATTTTGACTTATTTTTAGGCATTTTATCCCATCCTTTGCATTTACTTTTTTTTACTTAATATTTTTAGTTATTTACTTTTTTGAAAAAATTATTCCTTTGTGTAATTAAACTTTTCTTTATAGTTATTTTAGGTTTATTTTAAATCAAAGGTAGCAAAGATAAACTAACTTTTTGTTTTTCTTTATTGATATCACAAACATAGACTTTAACGATTTGCCCTACTTTAACAATTTCTTTAGGATCACTAACGAAGTTTTTACTCATTTTAGAAATATGAACTAACCCATCATCATGAAGACCAATGTCGACAAAGGCGCCAAAAGAGGTTACATTACGGACTGTTCCATCGAGTTGCATTCCAATTTTTAAATCATCAATAGTTAAAATATCACTTTTTAAAATAGGGGCATCTAAGTTTTCACGAATATCTAAACCAGGATTTTGAAGTTCTTTTAGAATATCTGTAACAGTATAAATATCAGCACTTAATTTAGAGGCTAGAATTTTAGGGTTGGCTTTCTTTAAAGTTTCTTTAAAATCATCATTATTAATATTTTTGATATTTAAATTTAGTTCTTGCAAAATGTTATTAGTTAAATCATATGATTCTGGGTGAATGCCGGTATTATCTAACGGATTTAAACCATCTTTTATTCTTAAAAAACCAATCGCCTGTTCATAAACTTTAGCGCTTATACCTTTTACTTTGGCTATATCTTCACGGGTTTTAAAAGGTTTAGCGCTCATTAATTTAGTAATAGCAGGTTTAGTTAAACCGGAAATATATTTTAATATAGAAGGACTAGCGGTATTAACATTAACACCAACTTCGTTAACTACTTTTAAAACGGTAAAATCCAGACCGCTGGCTAACTCTTTTTGATTAACATCATATTGATACTCCCCAACTCCAATAGATTTAGGATCTATTTTTACTAATTCTGATAGAGGGTCTTGAAGACGACGACCAATGGAAATAGCACTTCTTTTTTCAACCGTAAGATCAGGAAATTCTTCTTTAGCAAGTGGGGAGGCCGAGTAAATACTAGCACCAGCCTCGCTAACAATAATATATTTACAATTAGTGCCTTTAATAGTTTGGCTAACAAATTTTTCGGATTCCCGAGAGGCCGTACCGTTACCAATAGCGATGATATCAATTTTATATTTAGCAATAAGTTCCAGTAATTTCTTGGCCGCTCCTATTTTATCATTAACCGGTTCATGAGGATAAATAACAGCAATGGTTTCTAAAGTGCCACTTGGGGATAAGACGGCTAATTTGCACCCAGTGCGAAAAGCGGGGTCAAAACCTAAGACATGGGAATTTTTAATGGGCGGTGTTAAAAGTAAATGCTCTAAATTGTCCTGAAAAGTCAGGATAGCCTTACTGGAGGACTCATCAGTTAATTCACTTCTAATTTCTCTTTCGACGCTTGGTAAGATTAATCGCTTTAAGGCATCTTTAATTGCGGCTTTTACGGTATCACAAACAAATGACTTTTCTTTTTTTATAAATTTTCGCTCTTGATTTAAGAGAATTTCATCAAAATCATAGTCTAGACTAACGTTTAAGATTTTTTCATCTTCCCCACGATTCATGGCTAAAATATGAAAGTGTTTAGCATACTTGATTTTTTCTCGAAATTCATAATACATTTCATAAGTTTTCTTTTCATCTTTGGCTTTGCTTTTTTTACTTGATACAATAAAGCCATTATTGGTTATATAGTTTCTAATATATTTACGGCTGGAGGCATTATCACTTATCCATTCGGCAATAATGTAACCGGCTCCTTCGATGGCTTTATCAACATCCATGTTATAACCACTAGCCAAACTTTCCATGTTTCCTTTTTCCGGAAAAGCCATTATTTTTTTAGCAAGAGGTTCTAAGCCGGCTTTAATAGCCTCCGTAGCCTTGGTCTTTTTCTTTTCTTTAAAAGGACGATAAATATCTTCGATTTCGGCTAGTTTAGTAGCATTTAAAATATTGGTTTTAATTTCATCTGTAAGTAAGCCTTTTTCTTCAATAAGTCTAATGGTATCTTCTTTTTTCTTTAGCAAATTTTCTTGATAACGATAAGATTCTTCGATAGTTCTTATTTCATCTTCATTTAAATTACCAGTTACTTCTTTACGATATCGGGCTATAAAAGGAATGGTTGCGCCCTCTTCTAATAAATTTAAAACCGCCATAATTTGGGTTGCTTTAATATTTAATTCTTTAGTTAATTCTTTTATAATTGTCTCATTCATAATTTTCCTCACATAACTTGATTATATAATAAAAGTCTTTTAAAGAAAACTAACTATTTAAAAAGAAGAAGATATTTTTAATATTTTTAGAAAAATGAATACTTAGAATAAGTCTATATATAATAAGGAAAATAACTATAAAGACTTATTATGTTTTATAGATATAGAGTATAGGCTAAATATTAATAATTAGCAAGCACTTTAGAAAAAAAATCAAACTAAAAAAACTGAAACCTTATTATTTAGTTTCAGCGCAAATTTAGAATTTTTTATCATCATTTATTTAATCCAACTATTTCATAGCAACACAAGCGTGCTTAATAGTGCCCGTCACTAAATTACTAACCTTATCGACAATTTCTTTAGGATCTTCTTGCATATCATTTTTAACCCAATCTAAGACAATGGCAACGAAGGCATATTTATAAAAATCGGTAATAAAAACTTTTTCTTTTTCTAAAACATTTTCTTTTTGGGATATTTTATCAATTTCTTCATAAATAATAGGATAAACTAGACGATATAGGCTATCACGTAATATTTCTAAAGATACCGAATGATAGATATTAGTAATAAAATCTTTTTCGCTAAGCATCAAGGTAAATACAGATAAAAATTTTTCTTCCCAAGTTTTATTTTTATTTTTAGCATTTAAGATATAACCAATTTCTTCTTTACAAATCCATTCAACTAGATCTTCCTTATCCATAAAGTGATAATAGAAAGTTTGTCTGTTAATATTACATTGTTTTGCTATATCATTAATAGTTATTTTATTAAAGGGTTGTTCTTTTAATAATTCTTTTAAAGCATAGTATATTGCTTTTTTAGTTGTTAAACTACTCATAAATTCACTTA
>CAKORQ010000043.1 GCA_934101445.1 uncultured Bacilli bacterium
ACTATTAAGAATGCCAATCTTATCCTTGTTATGAATGAGGGCAATATTATTGAACAAGGTACCCATGAAGAATTAATGAAGAAAAATGGTTTTTATGCTGATCTTTATAATTCTCAGTTTAAAAAATAAAATTTTAAATTAATATTTAAAGAATCATTGTTTGCAATAATGGTTCTTTTCTTTTATAATAATAACTACAGGTGATTTATTATGTTTAAAAATGACACAAATTACTTAGACCAACATTTTTTAATTGATGAGGATATTATAAATAAATATTTAGATTTCCCAAAGTTTAATAAAAAAGATATAGTTTTAGAGATTGGCCCTGGCAAGGGGACTTTAACTAAAAAAATTGCCCCTCAAGTAAAAAAAATGTATGCAATAGAATTAGATGAAAGACTAAAAAGTTATTTAGATATAATTGCTAATCTAGAAGTTATCTGGGGTAGTGTTTTAGATGTTGAAATACCTAAAGTTAATAAAATTATTACATCCTTACCCTATAGTATTATTGAGCCTTTTATTTACAAGATGATTAAGGCTGATTTTAATGAAATGTATATGCTAATGGGCGATAAATTTGTTTTAAATGTTGTTAATAAAGAAATAACTAAATTAAGTGTTATTACTAACAGTTTCTTTAAAACAGAAAAATTATTAGAAGTACCTCCAATGGCTTTTGATATTCCCCCTCGTACTGATTCTTTTATTGTTAAAATGCAAAAAATTACCAAGCCAGATTCTAGAAAATATCAACTTTACCGCGAAATTTATTTATTAGATGAAAAGAAGATTAAAAATAGTTTAATGGAGGCTTTAATAAGATTAGATAGCTTAACCAAAAAAGAGGCCAAAGAAATTATTAAAAATATGTCTATTCCTGAAAAAATATTAAACGAAAAATTCTCTAATTTAAGTAATAGTGACTTAAAAATATTAGATAAAGTCCTAGAAAACTTCCAAAATTACCAAAAGTAGCAAAAAATGAGCGAAAAAAGTAAGAAAAACCTTGCTTTTTTTACAGAATAATTATACAATTATATTGCGTTGGAAGTTTTGCACCCATAGCGCAATTGGATAGAGCGTTAGACTACGGATCTAAAGGTTAGGGGTTCGACTCCCTTTGGGCGCACCACGTATTTCGGGAAGTAGCACAGCTTGGTAGTGCACCTGGTTTGGGACCAGGGGGTCGCAGGTTCGAATCCTGTCTTCCCGACCATTTGAGTTTATTAAATATCGTATTACTTACGGTATTTTTTTTATTCCCCTGGCCGCAAAACAGTGGCACTATCAATTTGTGCTACATATATAATATAGTACAACTTAATATCAAATTAAAATTAAAAGTAGGTGATATTTATAAAAGAGAAAGATAAATTGTTTCTATACTATAATTTCGCTTTAAAAATGCTTGAAACCGAAATAAATATTTTAGTAGATGAGTTCGTTTTTAATCATGGCTATAATCCGGTTGAGCATATTAAATCCCGAATTAAAAGCGAAAAAAGTATTAAAAATAAATTGAAAGATAAAGGATATGATTATACATTAACCAATATAAAAAAATATATCCATGATGTCGTTGGCATTAGAATTGTTGTTTCCTTTTTAAGTGATGTCTATGATATAGTTAGCGTTCTTAAAAATAGCCAAGACTTAATTATAGTTAAGCAACAAGACTATATTAAAGAGCCCAAAGATACTGGTTATATCTCTTACCATTTAAACGTGTTAATACCGGTTTATTTAAATAATAAAACTGAATATGTGGAAGGTGAAATCCAAATAAGAACAATTGCTATGGATTTCTGGGCTAGCCTTGATCATAAAATAGAATATAAATTTAGTAATACAGAAAAAATCCCTTTAGAAGTCTATGATAAGATGTATGAAAATTCTTTGATTATTAAAGAACTAGACAAGAAAATGATGCATTTAAATGAAACCGTTAACAAATATGATAACAATAATAAAAACTAAAAAATCAAGGTTAATATGAGTATGATTCTCAATAAAGCCTTGATTTTATTATCTAAAATTACTTTATCTGCTCTTTTTTAAATGTTGTTCACAATTAATATTATTTAAACTTTTACAATATTCTTTGAAATCGTTAATATCATCAAAAATAGTGCCATTTATTTGTAACTGACCATTTTTAATGTTTAGCAATTCCATTAATTTTAGAATTTTATCACAAGTTGCCATTTCTAACTGTTTATTAGTACTGAAAGTAGGCATCATTAAAATAAAATTATCGGGGGCTGTTCGCATAATAATACCCGTGCCCCTATTTAAAAACATATTGGCAATTATATAACGATCTAAAATACCTTCAAATTTTTCCTAAACATAAAATTTAGAACCATCCCTTAATAACAATTCGTTTATTTTATGAAAACATTTAGCATGCCCTTGTTGTTCAAAATATTTATCATCTTTTTTAGCCCCAAAATTAAGGCGAGGGTATAAATCATATTCACCATTTTCCTTAGGAATTAACACGGTAACTAGATTATAATGAAGTGCGTTGTAATATTTTTCTTTAACTTCACTAGTACTCATATAAACCCCGTTAAAAATCATAAAATTACTTTTAAAATCCATAATATCACCTGCAAATATTCTAACACATTATATCTAGATTTTAAAATTATTTTCTGCTAAAATACCATTTAGAAAAGGAAATAAATTTATATGAACGAAGAATTACAAATTAAAATCAAAAACAATATGAATCATGATAACATTCTAAGTAACTTAGCGTGTCTAAATAAGGATGCCATTCGACTTTTAGAAGAAAAAGAAGATATTAGACCACCATTTTTTCATGATACTGACCGGATTATATATTCTCTTGCCTATACTCGTTATATAAATAAAACTCAAGTATTTACTAATACTTTAAATGATAATGTAACAAGACGTAGTACTCATGTTCAATTAGTAAGTAAAATTGCTCGTACTATCGGTAGAGCCCTAGGGCTTAATGAAGATTTAATTGAGGCCGCCAGTTTAGGTCATGATATTGGACATACTCCTTTTGGTCATGCCGGCGAGGCCATATTAAATGAGATATCTCTAAGAGTAGGTCAAGGTTATTTTAATCATAATATTCAAAGTGTTCGTAAACTTGAATTTATCGAAAATAAAGGCTGCGGATTAAATCTAACCATGCAAGTCGTAGATGCTATTATGTGTCATAATGGGGAATTAGAATTAGAATGTTACCGACCTAAAAAGAAGACTTTTCAAGATGTTTTAGATGAATATCAAAAAACTTATCAGGAAAAAGAAGCAAATACATCACTTATTCCTTGCACTTTAGAAGGCTGTGTTGTAAGACTAAGTGATATCATTTCTTATATTGGTCGCGATATTGAAGATGCCCTAAGACTTCATATCATCACCAAAAATGACTTACCTCAAGACATTATGCAAATAACTGGTTATTCTAATAAAGAAATTGTTAATTATTTTATTAAAGATGTTATTACCAATAGTTTTGGTAAGGACTATATTAAAATGAGTAAAGAGGCTTTCCAAAACTTAAAAAATTTAAAAAAATTCAATTATGAATATATTTATAGAAAAGCCAATTCGAAAGAAACATTAGATAAGTGGCGAGAGATGATGGAAACTGTATTTAATAACTCCTTAAAAGATTTAAAAGAAGAAAATGCTACTAGTGATATTTATATCTATTTTTATAAATACATGAATGATGATTATAAAAAGAATACCCCTAAGGAAAGAGTAGTAATTGATTATATATCAGGAATGACAGATCGGTTCTTTATTACTTCTTATGAAAAAATAATGACACCTAATCCATAGTTTTAGAACCTTAGTACCAAGATTCAATAAAATTAAGACATTATTACCTAATAATCATAAGTTTATAAATAGTTAAAAGTTAAATTGACTTTTTACCCGTTTAATAAGATAATATAAGTAGAGGTGAATTACTTTGCAAAAGAAAGAAAAAAACTTAACTATAACTTTAGAGGAAATAGAAAATAATCATATTGTTAAATCAACTAAATCCTATTTAATTGTCTTTAGTACTTTATTTTTGTCAATATTATTACTACTGATAGGAAGTCTTTTCCGTAATAATATTACGCCGGATTATCCAATTGTTTTTAAAGGTGCTGATAATCGTTTAATGGTAATAACTCGCAATAATGATGTTAATGATATAACTAATATTGAAGAAACGGATATTGTTTATGCTAATAGTGATGTTAGATTCATTTTGTATACGGATAAAAACACTTTATATCTTTTAGATACTACTAGTACTAGCAATAAAAAGATTCTTACTAATAAAGCGGGCAGTTATGGCTTTAGCAGCGATGATAGATACGTATATTACATTGAAAATAATAAGGACCTTCGCCTTTATAATCGCAAAACTAACGCATCTACCCTTGTTGATACCGATGTTACAAAATTTTTAGATATCTCCCTAAATTATGCTATATATGAAAAAGATAACAGTTTAATTGTTAAGGACATTGAAACTGGATCAACTGACATTGCCGCTAAATCTTATGAAGAAATTATTCTAAGTAAAGATGGGAAAAAGATGCTCTATTCCAATTTAAATGCTGATGAGTCCTTAAATTATTACTTATATAACTTTGCAGATTCTAGCAATAATCGAATTTTAACTAATATTGAAGAAATATTAAGTTATAATCCTAACTTCACAAAATTTATCTATACTACCAAAACAACCGATACTATAAATATTTATAACAATATTAAAGATAGCAAGGCTAGTAGCGATAAAAAATTTGTTGCTTTAGATAAAGATAGTGTAACTAAAGAAGAATACGAAGCAAACAAAAAATTAGGTGAAGAAGTAAATTTGCGTAATGAAATGCGTGATTATGCTAAAAATTATACCGTCAGGGCCTATGACGTTTATTATCAAAATAATCAGACTAAGACTTTACTAGCTAGCAGTGTTAATAAAGTTTATCTAGATGATATTACTGACCGTAAATTAATTTATACTAAGATGAATTGGAATAATGCTTTTGATTTAGCCAATTACACATCCTTAGAAGAATTTAAAAAAGATGTTGAGATTAATAAAGAAAATGGCCTTTATTATAAAACCTTTGATACGGAGGCCTCCCTTGTTAAAGAAAATGTTAATGAGAATATAGTCGTAGAATTACTAAGTGGAGATGGGATTTACTTTAGTGAAGATGATAATTTATATTATAGTAAAGTAACTAATAAAAAAGCCAGTCCTTATAAATTAGTGGCTGAAAATTTAATCCATTCTATTAAAGATATGACTAGTGACATGGGTTTAATTTACTTAGTTAAAGAAGATAACACTAACACTTTAAAATATATAAGTGGTGGCAAATCAAATGTTATCAGTACTAATGTTTATCCGGAATACGTAACAATTTCAGAAACGGAAAACGGTGTTTATTATTTAAAAGATTATGAAAATAATAAGGGAAGATTAATGCTTTACAATGGTATTATAAATAGCAAGATTGCTGATGATATTAATTCATTTATTTATATTAATGATGATTTAATGTATGCCACAAAAAATTTTGACGATAATAGTAGTACATGCGATTTATATCGCTTAAATGGTAGTAAATTAACTTTAGTTTATAAGGGAGTTTCAAAATGGTATAATCCTATTGCCAAAGAAAGTACTATTAATAAAGAAGCCCTAACTAATTAGGACTTTTTTGTTTAAAATTTAAAAAAATGTAAATAATATAAAAGAAGGAGAATAATTAATTAAGAAACAGTATAATTTGATTAATTAAAATTAAATATGGAATACAAAAATTATAAACACGATACCTATACACTTTATACAATTAAAACTGATAAATTTAAGACTTGTCATTTAGAAATAATATTTAAAAATAAAATAAAGAAAGAAGAAATAACTCTATTAAATCTTTTAGGAACCTATCTTGCCTATACTTCTCAAGAATATCCTAAGCGTCGTGATGTTATTGAGGCTTTAGAAGATCTTTATGATGCTAACTTCTATGAAACCAATACGAGAGTAGGGCAAAATATTTTTGCTACCTTTGTGATGGATTTTCTAGATCCCGTTTATTGTCAAAAGAATTTTTTAGATGATGTTTTAGCATTTCCCTTTGCTTTTATCTTCAATCCTAATTTTAGAAATACGGTTCCCGATAAGAAAATCTTTGAAGTGATTGTTAATATGATTAAGAGTTCAATTCTTAGTAGTAAAGATAGTCCTACTAATTATGCCTTTAAACAAGCCTTTAAGACCTTAGGTAATGATAATCCGGCGGGTTTTGATATGAATGGTGATTTAGAAATATTAAAAAATATAACTCCAGAGGACTTATATAGTTACTATCAAAGATTCTTAAAAGAATTTAGCTGTGATATTTATATTATTGGCAATTTAGATATGGAATATGTTGATATGAAAATAGCCGAAAATTATAAAAATAATTATATAGCTCCTTCGATAACTGATTATTACCTAAATTATCCTTTAAATAAAAAAATAGTTGATAAGTGCGAGATGGGACCTTATGAACAATCCTCGTTTATTATGCTTTATAAAACCGATATGTTAAGTGAGAAAGAAAAAAACTATGTTATTCATTACTTTAATTCTATTTTTGGCAGTGGGTCTTTAAATAACAAGTTAAACCAATATTTGCGTGAGGATAATGGCTTATGTTATAGCACTTACAGTGCTTATCAAAAAATTGACAATTTGTTTATTGTCTATGCTGGTATTGATGCCGAAAATAAAGAGGCCTGTGTTAAACTGGTTAAAAAGGCTTTAAAAGAAATGCAACAAGGTAAATTTGCTGATGAAGAAATTACTTTTGCTAAGGAAAATTTAAAAAATCAGATAAAATTGAGCCTAGATACAGAAACTAGTATTTTAGATAACTATGTTTTCCATAATTTAATCAATTCTCCCTTACTTAATGAACGTATTAAAGAAATTAACAACGTTACTAAAGATGAAATTGTTAATTTAAGTAAAAAGATTAAATTAAATTCTATCTATTTATTAGGAGGCACTAATGTTAAAGAAAATAAAAATTAATAAATACAATGAAACTATTTATTATGAAAAATTAGATAATGGTCTAGAAGTATATATGTGGCCCAATAATAATGTTAGTAGTTATTATGCGACTTTATCTGTTAAATATGGCAGTATTGATACTAATTTTAAAATCAAAAATAAAACTTATGAAGTCTCGAAAGGTATTGCTCATTTTTTAGAACACGTTAAATTTAATGAAGGACCAAATAAAACGGCACATGAATATTTTAATAAATTAGGATCAGCAATTAATGCTTTTACAACCTTTAATTATACTTCGTATGAAGTAACCGCCACTGATAAA
>CAKORQ010000044.1 GCA_934101445.1 uncultured Bacilli bacterium
GACAATTACGATAAATGCTAGCGACATTATTAATAAAAAATATATCCAATCTATCAAAGATGAAAGAACTAATAATGTTTGTGATGGTTATTCAATTGTAAGTTTTAAAGATAACGATTATGTAGTTAAATCATATATTGATTGTGATTCGTACTCTTCTAATGGATATGGAGTTGATAATCAAGAATGAAAAGATTTCGTAAGTTTACAATTGTTTGGGGTATAATTTTAGTGGCAATATTCGTTTTATTTACTATGTACTCTTTTAAACTAGATAAAAAAATAAAAAAATATCACGATTTAGAAGAATATTTTGCCACTTCTGTTGCTGAGTATAACAATGCTAAGAAAGATTATCCGCAAACTATCGAAGTTATAAATTTTAGTTTAAGCGATGCTATCGAAAAAGGTATAGTAAGTGAACTAAAAATTGACAATGATATTTGTGATGGTTATGTTAAGATTGCTAATGACGAAGTTGTTACTTACACCCCGTATATTTCCTGTAAAAATTACACTACCAAGGGCTATACCTCAAAATAAAATTATGCATAAATTTTTGTTGACAAAAAGGTAAGTCAAATGCTATAGTATTAATGAATTTTAATTATGGTTCTATTTCGGTAGAACTTATTTAAAAAGAATAATTGATACACCAGGGTGTGTGTTAATGGAAGGAGGATTTTATGACAACTATTAACCAATTAGTTAGAAAAGGAAGAAGTAAGAAAACTAAAAAGAGTAAGAGCCCAGTATTAAATATTGGCTTCAATTCAATGGAAAGAAAAGAAACTGAAACAAATAGTCCCCAAAAACGTGGCGTTTGTACTAGAGTTGCTACTCGTACACCAAAGAAACCAAACTCAGCGTTAAGAAAATATGCTCGTGTTAGATTATCAAATGGTCGTGAAGTTGATACTTATATTCCAGGTGAAGGTCATAACTTACAAGAACATAGCGTAGTATTAATTCGTGGTGGTCGTGTTAAAGACCTTATCGGTGTTAGATATCATATTGTACGTGGTACACTTGATACTCAAGGCGTTAATAATAGAAAACAAGGCCGTAGTAAATACGGTACTAAAAAACCAAAAACTAAATAATAATTAAAAGGAAGGAGAAGATAATTATGCGTAAAAGACGTGCTGTAAAAAGAGATGTATTACCTGATCCAATATACAATTCAAAAGTAGTTACTAAACTAGTTAACACACTTATGATTGGTGGTAAAAAAGGTACTGCACAAAAGATTCTTTATGAAGCATTCGATATAATTAAAGAAACAACTAAGAAAGATCCAATGGAAGTTTATAACGAAGCAATGAAGAATATTATGCCAGTTCTAGAAGTTAAATCTAGACGTGTAGGTGGTTCTAATGTACAAGTTCCACTAGAAGTAAGTCCTGATAGAGCTCAATCACTTGCTCTAAGATGGCTAGTAAATTATGCTAAGATTGGTCGTGGCAAAACTATGGCTGAAAAATTAGCAAACGAAATTATGGATGCTGCAAAAGGCGTTGGTGGAGCTGTTAAAAAACGTGAAGATACTCACAAGATGGCTGAAGCTAATAAAGCATTTGCTCATTATAGATGGTAGGAGAAATATATGGCAAGAGATGTCTCAATTGACAAAGTAAGAAATATCGGTATCATGGCTCACATTGATGCCGGAAAAACAACTACTACTGAGCGTGTATTATTCCACACAGGAGTAACACATAAAATTGGTGAAACTCACGATGGTGAATCCCAAATGGACTGGATGGAACAAGAAAAGGAAAGAGGTATTACAATTACTTCCGCTGCAACAACTGCACACTGGAAGGGATACCGTTTCAATATAATTGATACCCCAGGTCACGTAGACTTTACTGTAGAAGTTTCTCGTAGTTTAAGAGTTCTAGATGGTGCTGTAGCATTAATCGATGCTCAAGCCGGTGTAGAACCTCAAACTGAAACTGTATGGCGTCAAGCTACTGAATTCAAAGTTCCAAGAATTATTTTTGCTAATAAAATGGATAAAATGGGTGCAGACTTCGTTTACAGTTTAGATACAATTGACAAGAGATTAGGTGTTAATGCAAAACCAATCGAATGGCCAATTGGAGCAGAAAATGAGTTCAATGGTATCATTGATTTAGTTACCATGAAAGCATATCAATACGATGGTCAACAAGCAGAAAATCCTATTGAAATCGAAATTCCAGCAGACTTAAAGGCTGAAGCAGAAAAGAGACGTTCTGATTTAGTTGAAACTGTTGTTGAATTCGATGATGAATTAATGGAAAAATACCTTGGCGGTGAAGAATTAACTATTGAAGAAATTAAGCATTGTATTCGTAAAGGTACACTTGCTGCTGAATTCTTCCCAGTTATGTGCGGAACTGCTTTAGGAAATATTGGCGTTAAGTTATTACTTGATGCTGTAATTGACTATTTACCAGCTCCAACTGATGTTCCATCAATCGAATGTTATAATCCTAAAACAGGCGAAGATATAATGCGTCATCCAAGCGATAATGAACCATTTACTGCCCTAGCATTTAAGATTATGACAGACCCATTTGTAGGTAGATTAGCATTCTTCCGTGTTTACTCTGGTAAATTAACAAGTGGTTCATACGTTTTAAATAGTACTAAGGGTGAAAAAGAAAGAATTGGTCGTATCTTACAAATGCATGCAAATACTCGTAAAGAAATTTCTGAAGTATACTGTGGTGAAATTGCTGCTGCTGTAGGTTTGAAAAATACTACTACTGCTGATACACTATGTGATGAAAAGAACCCAGTTATCATGAAAGGTATGGAATTCCCATTACCAGTTATTGATGAAGCAATCGAACCAAAGAGTAAAAATGACCAAGACAAAATGGCCCTTGCTCTTCAAAAACTTGCTGAAGAAGATCCAACATTCAAATATAAGACTGACCATGAAACAGGTCAAACTGTTATCAGTGGTATGGGTGAATTACACTTAGACGTTCTTGTAGATAGAATGCGTAGAGAATTTAACGTTGAATGTAACATTGGTAAACCACAAGTTGCTTATCGTGAAACAATAACTCAAGTTGGTGAATGTGAAGGACGTTATATTAAACAATCTGGTGGTCGTGGACAATATGGTCATGTTTGGGTTAAATTTGAACCAAATCCAGGTAAAGGTTATGAATTCGTTGATGCTATCGTTGGTGGTGTAGTTCCTCGTGAATATATTCCAGTAACTGATAAAGGTTTACAAGAAGCATTGGCTGGTGGTGTACTTGCTGGGTATCCAATGGTTGATATCAAAGCAACATTATTTGATGGTTCATACCATGATGTCGATTCATCAGAAATGGCATTTAAAATCGCTGCTTCTTTAGCAGTAAAAGAAACTAAGAATAAATGTAAACCAGTTATTCTAGAGCCAATTATGAAAGTTTCTGTAACAGTTCCAGAAGAATATATGGGTAATGTTATGGGTGACTTAACAAGCCGTAGAGGCCGTCCACTTGGTCAAGAATCACGTGGTAATGCTCTACAAATTATGGCAATGGTTCCACTTGCTGAAATGTTCGGTTATGCTACTTCTCTAAGAAGTAATACTCAAGGACGTGGAAACTTTGTTATGGAATTAGATCATTATGATGAAGTTCCAAAATCAATCGCTGAAGATATAATTAAGAAAAACAGCGCTAACTAAAAATAATACTTGAAAAAACATCAAGCATTAGATAAAATAAATATGTAATAAAAAAGAAGGAGAATATTTAATATGGCAAAAGAAAAATTTGACAGAAGTAAAGAGCATTTAAATATTGGTACTATTGGTCATGTAGACCATGGTAAAACTACTTTAACTGCTGCTATTACTAAATATTTCAGTAAAGAGTTCAAAGATTATGCAGAAATCGATGCAGCTCCTGAAGAAAGAGAAAGAGGTATTACAATTAATACTGCTCACGTTGAGTATGAGACTGCAACTCGTCACTATGCTCACGTAGATTGCCCAGGCCATGCTGACTACGTTAAAAACATGATTACTGGTGCAGCTCAAATGGATGGTGCTATCCTAGTTGTTTCAGCAACAGATGGTCCTATGCCTCAAACTAGAGAACATATTTTACTTGCTCGTCAAGTAGGTGTTCCTAAAATTCTTGTATTTATCAACAAATGCGATATGGTTGAAGATCCTGAATTATTAGACTTAGTAGAAATGGAAATCCGTGAATTATTAGGAGAATATGGTTTTGATGCTGATTGTCCTATTATCCGTGGATCTGCTCTTAAGGCTCTTGAAGGTGATGAATCTGATATGGGTGCTGGCGCAATTAAGAAATTAATGGAAGCTTGCGATACATATTTTGATGTTCCTGTAAGAGATTTAGACAAACCATTCTTAATGAGTATCGAAGATGTATTTACTATTTCTGGACGTGGTACAGTTGTTACTGGTCGTGTAGAACGTGGTAAATTACAACTTAACGACGAAGTTGAAATTGTTGGTCTTAAACCTACAAGAAAAACTGTTGTTACTGGTATTGAAATGTTTAGAAAATCTCTAGACTTCGCTCAAGCTGGTGATAATGCTGGTGCATTACTTCGTGGTATTAACCGTGATGAAGTTGAACGTGGACAAGTTCTTGCTAAACCAGGTTCAGTTACTCCTCATCATAAATTTACTGCAAAAGTTTATGTATTAAGCAAAGAAGAAGGCGGACGTCATACTCCATTCTTCTCAAACTACAGACCTCAATTCTATTTCAGAACAACTGATGTTACAGGTGTTATTGAATTACCAGCAGGTGTTGAAATGGTTATGCCAGGCGACAATGTTGATATGACAGTAGAATTAATTGCACCAATTGCTTTAGAAAAAGGTACTAAGTTCTCTATCCGTGAAGGTGGACGTACTGTAGGTGCTGGTTCTGTTACTGATATTCTTGAGTAATAAACTGTTGATTTAAAAGTGAAACTTTTATAGTTTCACTTTTTTTCTTTTTTAAATAATGTATAATTGTATTAGGTGGTGAAGTATGAAGAAAAGTAAAACTAAACGCAAAAATAAAAAAAATCGTCGCAAATTAAAGAAGGGACCTAAATTATTTTTATTATTAATATTTCTTATAGCACTGTTTCTAATGTTAAAAAAGTCTTTAGACAATTATAATATTACTTTTAGTAATACTTACGACTACTTAATAAATAAAGTAAATGAGCAGAAACAAAAACAGCAAGAAAAAAAGCAACAAGAAGATAAGAGGAAACAGGATGAAGAGTATAATATCTGTTTAAACCAAAAGTATACAGAAGAAGAAAAAAATGAAGAAATAAAAAAAATTGAAGACGAATTAACCGACTATTTAAAAAAATATGATTTGAGTATTAAATTTGTCGATATAAAAACTAATTATACTTATAGTTATAATGAAAAAAAAGTTTATTATGCTGCAAGTACAATAAAAATGTTAGATGCTCTTTATATATACAGAAATGCCTTAGAAGGAAATTTGGATTTAGATTCGACTAAAAAGTATACTAAAAATTTTAAAGTTGCTTATTCTGCTGGTTTAGAAAAATATAAAATAGGCTCTATGGTATCTTTAAGAAACTTAGTAAAATATGCGATTACTGTTAGTGATAACAGTGCCCATCAAATGTTAGTTAATTATATTGGATTTAATAATTTAAAAAAATATGGTAATTCTCTGGGAACTAAAAATACGTTAATTGGCGGTGATAATTTTGGACAAATTGACATTAATGATTCTATTATATATTTAACCGAATTGTATAATTTTATAGAAGAAAATTCTAATCTTTCGGAAGAACTAAAATCATATTTTGTAGAAAGTGATGAAAATTTCTTAAAGGATGAAGAAAATAATATAGAGGCTGCTACTAAATATGGGGAATACGGTAACATTTTTCACAATAATGGTATTGTATACGCTGAAAATCCTTACCTTTTAAGTGTTTTAACAAATTTAGGAAAGAAAAAAGGTTCTAGCATCATTAAAATAATAAATCAGAAAATTCAAAGGTTACAAAACGAAGTTTTTGAAAACCACACCAGTTATTGTCAACAAAAAATATACAGTGTCCAAAATGATTGACATTGAGGTTAATAATTATTAAAATATAGTTGGAGAGATGAATATGAAAGAAAAGAAAAAATTGTTTAATATTGCAACTTATGGTCAAATGTTGATTGATATTATCTTATTTGCTTTAGGCGTTTACAGTGCTAGTAATCCAACGAGTTCTAATACGGTAATTGGTGTTGCCTTTGGTATTAGTCTGAGTGTAGTTGGAATTTACAATATTATTAAGTACATATTTAATATTCATAGAGGTCCTTTCTTTATTGTCGACATTGTTTATGGCGTACTAAGTATCATAGCTGGCATATTTATTATTATTAATCCATTGTCTTTAACTGGTATTTTATCTATTGGTATTGGCTTGTGGCTAATAGTATCTGCATCGTTTAAGTTTGCATTGGCCTTACAATTAAGAAAATTTGCGGAGGAAACCTGGTTATTTTCGCTGGTGGTATCAATATTAGTCTTAATTCTTGGCATTATTGTTATGATAAACCCATTTAGTACAGCCTTAGTTTTGACAACTTTTGTAGGAATTATGATGTGTGTTTACTCTAGTATTGATTTTCTACAGCAAATATTATTTAGAAGAAGAGTTAAAGAAATTATTGATATTTTCTTTGAATAATAACAATTGTTTTTCTAAAAAGCCCAACCGGGCTTTTTTGATATATTAATCTATAAAGATACTTTTAAGAAATAATTTTTATAATAAATTATAAATAAAATTTGTAAAATGTTGCTTCAAAGAGATAATTAATTCACTAAATTTTCAGATAAAAAAGCCGACTTATTATATTGATAATTATATTGAAATGAGGTACAATATCATAGTGAAAAAGGTGAAGGTGAATAAAATGAAAATCAAAAAAATATATGCAAGAGAAATTTTAGATTCAAGAGGAAACCCTACTGTAGAATGCGATGTTACTCTTGAAAATGGTATTAAAGCAACTGCCTCAGTTCCATCTGGAGCATCGACTGGATCAAGAGAAGCCCTAGAACTACGTGATAATGATAAAAATCGTTATAATGGTAAAGGCGTTTTAAAGGCAGTAAGTAATATTAATAATATTATTGCCAAAGAATTAGAAGGTAAAGAATTAGTTCAAAATCAAATTGATGCTGAAATGTTAAGATTAGATGGCACCGAATTTAAAACTAATTTAGGAGCAAACGCAACTTTAGCCGTATCACTAGCCTGTTTAAAGGCTGCTGCTC
>CAKORQ010000045.1 GCA_934101445.1 uncultured Bacilli bacterium
ATCTTTTTTACTCATAAGTTCATTTGACTCCTTATCTAACTCAAGAGAACTTTCAGCCATAAATATTCTACTAATTATGGCTATTTGTTCTTCTCTTTTATTAGCATAATTATAACTCAAATCACTGGCTTTTGCCATATTTACTTCGTATATTATGGTACTATCATCAAAAATTATACCGTCTTCATCCCGCATAGTAATAGTTCTTATAAACTTATGTTTAGAATCATAAAAACTATTGAAATCTATAAGGATAGTGTCGTAAGCATTAACATATTTACCATCTTCCATGGCAATGCCACCACCGGCTACTTTGTAAGTATAAAAAGCATTACGCCAAGGCATCGTTGGTGATGAATTCATTTCGACAATATACTTATCAATATTTTTTTCATCTTTAAAATAATCCGCAATTATATCAGTTTTACTTCTCGTATCTTTTGCTGATGTTTGTTTTAATTCATTGGGGAGTAATCTAACTTTGCCCTTAACATCTTTAATATCAATATTGCCAAATATCGAAATAATACACTCAAGTAGGGGCATGGCTTCTTTAGAAATGAACATTTGCTCGAACATAACATCCCAAGTCATAGGTAAAACAAAATCAGCACCTTTATTTTCTTTTATAGTTCTTTGAATCTCTTTTTTGCTTTTCATTAATCATCACTTCCTTTTCGGTCTTGTTATTAGCAAAATAAGTCATAAATTCACCTCCTATTCTAAGAAGAATATTATTTACCCTCCTAATTATATATATTGGTAAGTGAAGTCTAATTTCCTTTAAAAATTTATCTATTTTGCTAAAAAGTTGCAAGTTTTTATAAAAAATAAGATAAAAGTTATCTTGAAGTAAAGTGGCTAGTAGTTTTAGGAAGAATAGTTAGACTAATTTTAGTGAAATTTAAAGAATCCGAGGATAAGAAAGGATAGCCTGCTGGTACGGGCTATCTTTTTAAAATTAGATATAAAAAAACTCCCAGAAGGGAGTTAATTATTCATACTGGTGTTTCCAGAGTGATTCGAACACTCGACCGTACGCTTAGAAGGCGTATGCTCTATCCAGCTGAGCTATGGAAACATATCAATCAGCACAAATAAAATTATAAACTAAAAGTTTTATATTTGCAAGGGTAAAATTACGATTAAGGTGGAAAATTTGTGTATTTTAAGAAAAAAACTAAATAGATTCACCATTAACGACTAAATTAACATCAGTAATTCCTAAAGTATCTTCAAAAGATTTACTAATGGCGTATTTAACTTCTTCAATTAAAGATTCTTGGAAAAATTCATCTAGAAGATAATTACTAAATTCTAATTTAATTGTATTTTCTTTTATTTCATAATCTAATAATTTAGCATTACTGGATAAGAAACTCATAAGATTAGACTGATGGATAGGAGATGATTTTAGTTCTTCAATAATTATTTCTACTTTATCTTTACTATTATTAGTAAAGATTGATACGGGTACTAGGTGATATTCATCATTAATATTAGTATAATAATATAAGTTTAAGACGTCCATTGTAAATAGATTATTTACATTATAAACTTTATTAATGCCAAAAGATTTAGTTAAGGTAAGGGGGAGTTTCTTTTTAGAGATAGGAAGGCAATCTAATTTTTCATTTTCAATAAATAGCATTATTTCTTTAACTTCTTCTAACTTAGTTAAAGAATAAACTAAAGATTCTATTACTTTTTCTTCGGTATCTTTATTAACATTTAGAAACTCTTTACTAAAATTTATTTTTAATAAGTTGTTTTCTAAAGAAAGATTAAGAATTTTGGTGTTTTGGGGAATAAGGGGGGTATAGGTATTATCTATATATTTAGATTTGGGACTATTAATAGTAAGAGATGCTATAATATCTTTTATTTGTTCTAATATATCAGTTTTATTATTACTAACTATTTTGGTTTCTACTAAGATATTTTTATTTAAAAGATAGATGGTATGGTAAGTTGGTTCTTTGATAGTTAAAGTACTTTCATATTCTTTATTAGTGGGAAAAAGATAGACTAGACTAAGGACAAAAAGAGTTAAAAAAGAAATAAGTAATTTTCTTTTAATATTATTAAACATAAAAACCACCTAATAAATTATATAGTTAAAATATATAAAAAAGACCAAGGTATGGTCTTAAAGGGTTAAATCTTTTGATTTTAATAGTTCAATAATAGCACTACTTCTACTAGTTACTCCTAGTTTTTGAATAACATTAGAAATATGATTACGTACGGTTTTTTCGCTAATACGAAGGGTGTT
Organism: uncultured Bacilli bacterium; assembly: GCA_934101445.1. GTDB lineage: Bacteria > Bacillota_I > Bacilli_A > RF39 > UBA660 > CAG-605. Next base: position 2,276 of record CAKORQ010000045.1, read on the forward strand.
TGCTATTTCTTTAGTCGTTTGCATTTTAAGTAAGAGAGTAAATATTTCTTTTTCTCTTTTGGTTAATAAACTCATAAATATACCAACTTTCTATAGTATTTTATGTTTTATTATTATTTAGTTAACTATTGAAATTTAATTGTGATATATTTTTTGGTATCAAACATACTTTGGACTTCTTTTATAATATTATTAGCAATTAGTTTATCATGTTTAGTACTAGAGATAACAATATTAATTTGGTCTTTATTTATTTTAACAAAGGAGTCATATTCAAATTTTTCTTTTAACTTAGATTCAATATTCTCTTCTAAGCCTTTATTTTCGTTTAAGGTCATTAGTTCTTCATAAGCATTATTTTTTTCGGCTACTGTTTTTTCTTTATCAGTAATAGTATTTTGGAGATTATTAATATTATTTAAAAGTTCTTCATCGCTTGCTACTCTTAAGGCTACGAGGGAGGTTTGGGGGGTAAGCTCACTTACGGTGGTTTCGTTATTATTACTGGTATTACTAGTATATTCTTCTAAGATATTAGAAGGCATGCTAATATAGTAAATACTTAAGACTAAAATAATACTAAATAAAGTTATAAACCATAGATTTTGTTTGTTCATAAAATTCCTCTTTCTTTAATAAATTTTATGTTTGTTTTAAATTCTTTATTCTTAAAAATTAGTTAGGATTAGATTAAAGAAATAAGGGATATCTTTTAAATAGAAAAAGTAATTTAAGAATTGTTTAGAGGGGAATTTGTGTGTTATTATATAAGAGTAAAACTTAAATTTTGCGGTAAGTTGTTATAAATAAAGATAATAACTAATAGTAAGCGTTTTTAGAAAGGACTTTTTATGGCAAAAAAAGTGATTAAGATGTTGGTTACAACTGATAATTTAGAGACAAAAATTCTTTTAGATTTAAAGGATAATAATTTAGCTATTATTAAAAAGTTAGAAGATATCTTAAATGAAGAATATATTATTGAAAGAGAAGAATTAGAAAATGAAGAGACTTATGAACCTTCGTTAGAATTAGGGGCAGCAATAAACAAGTTAGCTGGGGCTTTTACTACTAAAAAAGAAGAAATAGAGATGGTAAGTAATTCTATTTATGTGGCTTATTTGATGATGAAAGATGAAATAAGTTTAGATAAAATTGGTAAATATGCAAACTTTTCCCGACCCGAATTAGAAATAATAAAGTATTATTTGATAGAAAAGTTAAAGTTTTAGAAAAGTTAAGAGGTTAAAATGTTAGAACTTAAGAATGTAACAAAATATTATGGGGATTTTAAAGCTGTAGATAATTTGTCTTTTAAAGTTAAAGATGGGGAAATATTTGGTTTACTTGGGGTTAATGGGGCTGGAAAGACTACTACTTTTCGAATGATAATTAACTTGTTAGATAAAACTGAAGGCACTATTTTATTAGATGGGAAACCAATTGATTATAGTGTTACGGATAAAATTGGTTTTTTAACTGAGGAAAGAAGTTTACTTTTAAAACTTACGGTTTTAGAACAGGCTATCTTTTATGGAACTTTAAAAGGTTTAGATAAAAAGACTATTGAAGAAAGATTGGATGTCTTATTAGAAAGATTTAAGATAAGTGAGTATAAAAATAGAAAGATAAAAGAATTAAGTAAAGGTAATCAGCAAAAAGTACAGTTTATAACGGCTATTTTGCATGAACCGAAATTACTTATCTTAGATGAACCGTTTAGTGGTCTTGATCCGATTAATGTCGAAGAATTTATGAAGATGATTAATGAATTAAAGGAAAAAGGAACGGCGATTATCTTTTCTTCCCACCGGATGGAACACGTGGAATTATTTTGTGATGAGTTAGTTATTTTAGTTCATGGGAAGAGTGTTTTGCAAGGTAATTTAAAAGAGATTAAGAAGAAGTATCGCAAGAAAAATATTCAGTTATGTGGTAAGGGCGATATTGAAAAATTAAAAGAGATAGATGGTGTTTTAGATATCATAAAAGAAAGACCGGATACTTATATTATTAAAATAAGTGATGAGACAGTACTTGATAAGGTCTTTAATGTGGTAAAAACTTTTGATAATGTTACGAAATTTAGTGTTGATGAGGCCACTTTAAATGAAATATTTATAAGTAAAGTAGGAGATGTATATGAAAAATAAGGCATGGTTTTTAATTAAACAAAGCATAAAAAAGAAAGTAGATACCAAATGGTTTAAAATAATTAATGTTTTAATTTGTCTCCTTTTAATTGGGGTTATTAATATTGATAAAATTATTAATGTTTTTGGGGGCGATTTTAAAGAGACTGTTAATATTTATTTAACGGGGGATAATAATTATTTAGAGGGGTTTAAGGCGTACTTTTTAACTAATAAGAAGATAGTAAATGATGAAAGGGATTATGAAGTAACTTATAGTAGTGATAATTTAGATACCTTAAAGGATAAAGTCAATGATACGGATGATATTATTGTTAATATTAATTATGATGAGGCTGAGTATTTAAAGGCCGATGTTATTTCTTATAATAAGATAGATACTATTACTTATAATTTATTAAGTAGTAGTTTAACTGGGATGAAAAGTAGTATTGCCTTAAATTATAAGGGGTTATCTAGTGAAGAAATGGCGAAGATTACTAGTCCAATTAATATTAATAGAGTAGTTACTAATGAAAAAGAGATAACGGCTAGTGAAGATGCTACCAATATGAGTTTAGTAGTTTTCTTGATACCATTTTTTATGTTAATTGTTTTATTAGTGCAGATGATTGGGGCTGAGATTAATGATGAGAAAACTACTAGAGGGATGGAAATAATCATTTCTAACGTTCCGGCTAAAGTGCATTTCTTATGTAAAATTGCTAGTTCTAGTATCTTTGTTATTATGCAATCATTATTATTACTATTATATAGTGGGATTGGCTTTTTAATTCATGGGGGGATTGGGACCGGTTTTGGGGATTCAAATATCATTGGTAATTTATTTAGTTCCCTACAGGCTAGTGGGACGATAGATTTACTACTTAAAGGAGCACCAGTCCTAATTATAATTTTCTTATTATCGTTTTTTGTTTATGCTACCTTAGCGGGAGTTTTAGCCTCCATGACGACTTCTTCAGAAGATTTTCAACAATTACAAACGCCTTTAATGATAATCTTAATGTTGGGTTATTATATTGGGATTATGGCTGCTGCGTTTAAAGGTTCAATTTTTATTCGCATAATTAGTTATCTACCTTTTTTATCTTCGATGGTGGCTCCTATTACTTATATTTTAGGGGAAACTAGTTTAATGGATTTAGGCATATCGGCTTTAGTTTTATTTATAAGTTGTCTAGTTTTATTTAAATATGGGATTAGAGTTTATAAAGTAGGTATTTTAAATTATTCAAGTAAAGATTTATGGAAAAAAGTCTTTAAATCATTAAGAGTTAAAGGGGAAGTATAAAAAATGAATAAAAAGATACAAATGATTTTAGCAGGTATTTTAACTTTAGTAGCCGTGGGGTTAGTAATATTTACTATTTATTATTTATTACATAATAAAGATGTTAATAAAGTTACAACTAATTTAGAAAGTACAACATCTCATGCTTCGCAAGTAGATAAAGTACCAATAAAAGAATTGGATAGTAAAGTGACTTTAGATACCCTACCAGAGACTTCTGGGGCTTTAATCGAGTTACAATATAAAGACTTTACAAAGTTATTTCAAACTAAAAAAAGAAGCATATTAGTAGTAACGAAGACGGGATGTAGTTATTGTGAAGAATTTTTACCAGAATTAAAACAGGCTTTAGGTAATTTAGGGATTGGTGCTTATGAAGTAAATATAAGTAAGATGGGTAAAGAAGAAAATGTTGGTAACTTTTTAGTGGTAACGGGAACCCCAATTACTTATATCATTGAAAATGGTAATGTCGTTCATACTTTTAGTGGTAGTACGGATACCAAGACGATAGAAGCCTTTTTAGACCTTTATTATGTTAGATAAAGGTTCTTTTTTTGATATTTTTTTGAGGAAAATTTAAGAAAAAACTTAAGCTAAAAAAGAAGTTTAGTAATACTCTTTAAACTTACTTGACAAAGATTGGAGGGGTTGATAATATGAGAAAGAAAAGGAAGTATTAATATGTTAAATTATATAACAGGAATAATAAAAGAAATTGGTAGTAACTATGTAGTTTTAGAAAACAATGGGATTGGTTATCAAATATTTGTGGGTAATCCTTATGTTTATAGAGAGTCTTTAGAATATACAATCTATTTATATAACTATATTAGAGAAGATGAATATAGTCTATATGGTTTTAAGAAAAAAGAAGAGAAAAATTTGTTTTTAAGATTAATAAATGTTAAAGGATTGGGGCCTAAAATGGCTATACCGATGGTATCTACCGGCAATACTAATGATGTAATTGAGGCTATTGAAAGAGAAAACTTAGTTTATTTAACTAAATTTCCTAAAGTAGGTGATAAGTTAGCCAGACAAATTATCTTGGATTTAAAGGGGAAACTGGCTGATCATCAAGATTTATTTGCTGTTAATGATTTAGATGAATTGGTAAGTGTCTTAGAGTCTTTAGGCTATAAAAAGGCGGATATTAAGGCTATATTACCTAAAGTAGATGCCACTAAAGAATTAGAAAGTCAAATCAAGGAAGCATTAAAATTATTAATGAGTAGGTAAAAGAATGAAAATTGGGATTGATATAGATGATACAGTAATGAATACTATTGAGGTAATAGAAGAAGCAGCCTTAGATTTTGATAAGTATTTTCTGGCTAATAGGGGTTATCAAGATATAACTAAGTATGATTTTCATGAAAGGTTTTATTGGACTAGTGAAGAAAAGAAGGCTTTCTTTAATTACTTTCGGAAAAATAAATTATATTTAAAGGCTACTCCTAAGGGTGATGCCCTATACTATTTAGAAAAACTATATAAGGAAGGTTATGAAATATATTTTTTAACGCGAAGAGGTAACGATGAAAAGTTAGATA
>CAKORQ010000046.1 GCA_934101445.1 uncultured Bacilli bacterium
ATACTGGGGTTAAAGGTTATTTTTCATAGAGTTGCATACTCTATGAAAACGAAATTAAGTATTTTTAGGAGTTAAAGTATGAAAAAAAGATATTTTATAGGTTTAATAGTTATATTTATTTTAATTATTGGTAGTATGTTGTTAATAAATTATCAGAAAAAAAATTCTTTAATAGGTGTATATCTTGATAATATAGAAAGCACTTCTTTTCCAGATAAAAATTCTAATTATGTTGTTGATAAAGTTATTTGTGACAATGATGCTTTAGCATCTTGGGATAATAATAACTGGAGCTTATTTATTAACAATGTTTCTAAAAGAAGTAATTGTAAAATTTATTTTCGTTCTAAAAAAGATATTACTATTACTTATGATAACAATTATGTAAAGGATAATAAAATTGATGAATTTTATGATCTAGCAAGTTTTTCTGTTAACTGTAATCTTAGTTCTAATACCAATTATTCAATCTCAAAAAAGAATGGTTCAAATTATTATGTATTCACATCCGGTTACGATGAAACTACAATAGGAGGAACATGTGGATTTTATAAGGGAAAAAAAGAATTAATAGCAGGTGCTAAGTATTCAATGCGTTTTATTGCAAAAGGAAATAGTAATTTCAATGCTTATATTTCATCAGAATTAGACCCTTACTTATATAAGGCTCAAAGCATAACAACGCAATGGCAAAAATATACTAGAACTTTCACCGCAATATCTAGTGATTATAAAGCCTTTGTTGTATATGGTTGGTTAAATGGAAATGAAAAGAGAATATTAGAATTGACAAACGTTGAACTGCAAGAAGGAGAATATGATAATTTTTCAACTATCAATTTAAAAGAATATGATACTTTAAGTAGCACACTGCCTACTCCAACAAGAGATACTTATACTTTTTTAGGTTGGTATACTGGTCCTATCGAAGGCGAAAAAATATCTTCTGAAACACAAGTAACAGAAGATACAACCTTTTATGCACATTGGCAATATAACTCATAATTTTTAAATACCCACTTACAGTAAAAAGTGGTTTTTTTAGTATTAAATTTAATATTTTTCATAGAGTTTAATACTCTATGAAAGCGTATTTTAGGTGTCTATTTTTAATTTATATATTAAATATACCACATATTTTAGGCATTTAAAAGGATATTTTCTTGTTTATTCTAGTCAGATTTCTAGTCAAAAATATTTTATCTACCCCCAGTGTTTATAAGGTATTATAAGAATATTTTAAGTCAAACTATTTATTATAACTGTGGTCAAAATTCATGGTCAAAAATTTTTAATCCTAGGTAAATACTGACTTCAAAAGCCATTTTTCATAGAGTATTAAACTCTACGAAGCCGCGTTTTCGGGACTTTGGAGGTATATGTATGAAAAAGAATGTTTTTTTAGGATTATTATTTATAATATCTATAATGTTTATTGTTAATCTTAAAATTAAAAATCATTATGTAGAAAATAACAATATTATTGGAATTTATGTAGATAATGAATTACAAGAAAGTATTCCTAAAAAAGGAGATGCTGTGTTTTCTAAAGCAATCTGTGATAACGATAATGTTAATTACTATTGGGATGTGGATAACTGGGGCTTATTTGTTGATAACTTAAATAAAAAGACTAAATGTAATTTATATTTTGTTAATTATAGTGGCCAAACTGTGTTTGATTTTGATTATACTGGTGGAGAACAAACTTTCACTGCCCCAGTATCTGGAACTTATAGGTTAGAAACATGGGGAGCACAAGGAGGCAACGATATTAGTGGTACTCAGGGAGGATATGGAGGATTTTCAAAAGGTAATTTGAAACTTAATGAAAATGAGAGAATTTATATAAATGTAGGTTCTACGGATTTGAAAAAATGTCCAATTGATAATAAAGGTGCGTGCTTTGGAGGCTATAATGGTGGCGGAGATAGTTTCTATTTTAACAATGAAAAATGGGGAAGTGGTGGCGGAGCCACTCATATCTCTTTGAATTCAGGCTTACTTTCAAGTTTGGAAAACAATGTAAGTTCTATATTAATGGTTTCCGGCGCCGGTGGTGGTGCATATTACAAATCAAATGGTGGTTCAGGTGGTGGTTATAAAGGAAATGATGGTAAACCTGTTAATAATTATAAAACAGCACTAGGTGGCACACAAAATTCTGGTGGATTAGGCTCTGTAAGTGGCACTTTTGGCTTAGGTGGTATTTGCACTGAAAATGGTCTTAATTGTGCTGGCGGCGGTGGTGGTTTTTACGGTGGGGCCGGTGCAGACGCCACCAGCGGAGCAGGTGGTTCCGGCTACATTGGCAATCCTCTTTTAACCAATAAAGTTATGTACTGTTATAACTGTGAAGAATCCAGCGAAGAAAATACTAAAACCATATCAACTACTTGTAACGAAGAAACACCAACAACTAACTGTGCAAAAAAAGGTAATGGCTATGCTAGGATTACTTTAATAAGAATAGATAATTAAAAAAGAAGTATTCACTTCTCTATTCAAAAAATTATTCATAGTAACACCTAATACCACTGATATACGATATAAAGTATCAATTGAGCAACCTATTGCTCCTTTTTTAAATTCTAGTCTTCGCATAAAATCATAAGATTTTCCTACATCTACTGCTAATTGTTCTTGGGTTATGCCAGCAATCTTACGATATTTCTTTATATTAGCAGATACTTTTACCATTATGTTTTCATCAAACTCAAATTTTCTTTTAAATGTTGTCAGCTTCCTTAAATATGTCTTTTATTTTACAAACCCATTATAAATAGTTTGGGTTTCTCTTAAAGTTATAAAGGCTTTTTCATCTATCTTCTTAATTAAGTTAGTTAATTCTTTTATATTTCTATTTTTAACTTCCATAAGTAATAATTTCTTTTCTTTATTATCATAAGTATCATAAACATCAATAATGGTAACTCCATAACCAGCCGTTCTAATTTTTTCTAAATTAGTTTTACTGGCTTTACTAGTAATTACTTGAATAGAAGTATTACCTTTTATAACTTTTCTACTTAAAGTAGTTCCAATAAAGGTTCCGGTTGCATATCCTAGGGAATAACTAATGGGAACAAAAATACTGGTTAGAGGGGTATTTAAGGCACTTCTTGCTACATAGTACCAAATAAAAACCTCAAAAAAAGCAAGAACAGACGCTGCAAATTTTTGACCTTTTACAGAAATTACTGTTCTTACTGTTCCAATACTTACATCAAGTATTCTTCCCAAAAATATTTTTATACATACTAGAAGTGTTGCCATAATAAAGTCCTATCTACGGATAAGTGCCACTCCTATTATAAAGGCAATTAGTAATACTATTGCTATTACAAAGATAGCATATCCTACTATATTAGTATTACTTTTTTCTTCATTTTTATTCATTATATTTCTACTACGAATAGCATCTAGTCTATCTAGATAAGCACTATTGTTATTTTTTAGACCTTTTCTTATCTCTAGTTGTCTATTATCCATCATCGCTCCACAATTAGGGCATAAAGCACTATTAGAAGATAAAGCATGACCACATTTTTTACAATTATACATATTATCACCAATTTAATGGTATCATAAACATAATAATTTTACTAGATATTAAATTTTATAATTGCAGAGAAACTCTTATCTATCTTTTAAAAAATTTATTTTTTCCCATTTTTATAAATAATAATATTTTAGGGTGTGGCGGGTGGGAAGTAATACTAATCTTCTAAACTAATCTATACTATCTTCAATAAAAGTCTTAGACTTATGAGGTTCATCTCTTAATAAATCCAGATAATCTTGTTGCCTTAAAGCCTCATATAAAACGATTGCCACCGTATTAGAAAGGTTTAAGGCTCTAACTTTATCCGTCATTGGTATACGCATACATTTATCAAGATAGGGTTTTAATATCTTAGGAGGAATCCCCGTTGATTCTTTACCAAAAAAGAAATAAATATTTTCATCAGGATTAGAATAATCAAAAGATGTATGGGGCTTATGACCATATCTAGTTAGAAAATAATAAGTACCTTTATTCTTAGCAAAAAAATCTTCAATATTTTCATAAACAGTATAATCACAATACGGAATATAGTTAACGCCACTTCTTTTGATATACTTTTCATCCAGAGAAAACCCTAAGGGTTTAATTAAGTGCAACTTGGTATGAGTAGCCACACAAGTACGCATGATATTACCGGTATTTTGAGGTATTTCCGGTTCAAATAAAACGATATTTAACATATTAATTCTTCTTTCTTTCTTTATTTTACTACATTTTTATTGACGAGGGGTATTTTTTAAACTAAGTTTTTGGGATTCATCATATTCATCAATTTTTTCTTCAGGTATTATAGTTCGGTTTTCTAAAATGGCACTTATTATTAAGTTTTTAGCCTCAGGAGTTACGCTATAAGGTCTTAAGGTTATTTTAGGAACATTATTATTTTTATTATGAATATTTACCATATAACGGGCTCCCGTATAGGTATCTTTAGCAAAATTATGATTATCCAGATAAATTATTTCAGTGATTCCACTTTGAATTATAGCCTTCATACATTCGTTACAAGGAAACAAAGTAGTATAGATTTTTGCCCCTTTAAGAAGAGATTTATCATTATTATAGCCTAAAATAGCATTAGCCTCAGCATGAACAACATAAGCATATTTAGTTTCTAAAAAAGTACCAACTTTAGTCCAAGGCATTTCGCTATCAGTAATTCCTATTGGGGCCCCATTATATCCGGTTGATAAGATGCGGTTATCTTTAGAAACAACTACGGCTCCTACTTTACGGTCGGGATCTTTAGATCTTAGTGAGGTCATTAAAGCAAAGGTAGCAAAGTAATCGTCCCAATTTATATAAAGGGGATTGATATTAGAATCAGGATTATTAATAAATTTCATATTTTCTGACATAGTAATTTTATGGTCTTTAAAAGACGCTTCCTTTCTTTTTTTAATAATAAATTTTATTTTGCCTTTTTTAAATGCTTGTCTATTGTACCATAAATTTAAGATATGTTATACTATTTTTAGATAAAGAAAGGATATTAGAAATGAAAAAGGTTTTAAGTGTTTTAATTATTAGTATTTTACTCTTTTGTACGGGATGTGAAAGTAGTAAAAATACTGAAAATTTACTAGGAATTGATTTTAACGTTGATGGTAATGAAACAAGTCTTTCCAACTATGATACGGAAAATCCGGTAGTAGCCATGGAGATTAACGGTTATGGGGCAGTTGTTATAGAATTATACCCTAAGATTGCTCCTAATACGGTTAATAACTTTATTTCATTAGTTAAACAAGGTTTTTATGATAATAATTCCTTCCATCGTTTAGTACCTGGTTTTGTTTTACAGGGTGGTGATCCTAAGGGCGATGGAACTGGTGGTCCTGGTTATACAATCAAAGGAGAATTTACTAATAATCGTTTTACTAATACTTTGAAGCATACCAAAGGAATTGTTTCCATGGCTCGAAGTACAGCCAATGATTCGGCTGGTAGTCAATTTTTCATTATGCTAGATACTGCTACTAATTTAGATAATAATTATGCAGCATTTGGCAAAGTGATTGCGGGAATGGATATTATAGATAAAATTGCCAGCCGTGAGATTATTAGTAATAATGAAACTGGTAAATTAATAAAGAATTTAACTATAAGTAAGGCTTTAGTGGATACTAAGGGTAAAAAGTACAGTGAACCGGTAAAAATCACCGAATAATTAAACGAATAATAGTTAATAAATTAAACGAATAATTAGTTAAAAAAGATACATCATTAACAGTAGTGATGTATTTTTATTTTACAATTTATAAATCAAAAGATGTTGAAGACACCTAGGGAAACTAAGCCCATGATAATACCGGCTAAAACAACGCCACCCATTATAGCAATAACACTTTTCTTAAAATCAAGATTTAAAAGGGAGGCGGCTAGAGTTCCGGTCCAAGCACCAGTTCCCGGAAGAGGAATGCCCACAAACAAGAATAATGCAAAATATACATTGCGTCCGGCTTTTTCTTGAAGTTTTTTACCCCCTTTATTACCTTTTTCTAAACAGAATGTAAAGAATTTTTTGGTGAGTTTTTTATCTTTTCCCCACTCTAAAATTTTGCGAGCAAAGAAGAAAATAAAAGGAACTGGGAGCATATTTCCAATAATGGCTGTAACATAAGAAGGAAGTAAAGGAAGCTTAAAACCCACGGCATAAGGAATGGCCCCACGAAGTTCAATTAAAGGAACCATGGAAATCAAAAAAACTATTAAATATTTTAAAAACATAAATTTCACCTTAATTAATTTTAACAAAAAAAAATAAGAAAGGGAATACCTTTCTTAAAAAGTGTGAGTTTATTGTTTATATGTTATCTTAATTGTATAGGGTTTATATATGAATTATCATAATATTATTATGATTTCTTGTATCTACCATTAACTTTTAATATATCGTTAATGTCCACAAGCGTTTGATTTGGCTAATTCTTAACCTATCTTTATATCTTTTTATAAGATATATTGTTTATATAATAATTAAATTTTTTACATCTTTTAATTACCTTTTTTCTTTCTTAACTATCATTCTTCCTTTCACAATTACATAGTACCAATCAATTATGAAAAATATGTGATAGAAAAGTGAAAGTTAATTTTTTTATTATTTTTTTATTTGGAAATAGAAGGTTGTGCCTTTATCTTTAATGCTACTTACTCCGTATTTAAAGTTATGCTGTTCTAAGATATTTTTTACTATAGAAAGACCTAACCCTGTCCCCACAACATTTCTTTTATGATTTTTTTCTTTTTTATAATAACGATTCCAGATATTAGGTAGATCTTTTTCATCTATACCTTTGCCGGTATCAATTATCGCTATTTTACAATCCCTAGAGCTTTCGGTAATTCTTATCGTAACAGTTAAATCATCACCAGTATAATTAATAGCATTATTAATTAAGTTATAAATAACTTGACTGATTCTTTTTTTATCAGCCTTAACAATGATACTTTTAGGACTTTCTAAGATTAAATTGTAGTTTTCGGTTTCTTTTATAATTTGATATCTTTTTAAAATATCACTTATTAATTCAACTATATCAAATTTTTCTATATTTAAAGTTTCTTGATTATTTTGAAGTTTACTAAGTTCTAATA
>CAKORQ010000047.1 GCA_934101445.1 uncultured Bacilli bacterium
TTTTTAAACTTTCCAGTTCTTCTTTAGTTGTAGCCTCAAACCTTAAAGTAATATTAGGACCCGTGTTACTAGCGCGTACTAAAGCCCAGGAAGTAGGGTTGTTTACTCTAAGACCATCGATAGTAAGACAGTTATAATTTTTACTCTTGGCATATTCTATAACTTTAGCAACTACTTGAAATTTAATTTCATCGGGTGTTGGAATCTTAATTTCTGGTGTATTATAATACTTAGTAATATCGTCAAGTTGATGTGATAAACTCAGGCTATTATTAGATAAAACTTCTAACATGCTTAGACCCGCATAGATACCCGAGTCAAACCCTTTAAATCGATCATTAAAGATAATGTGACCTGAATACTCCCCTCCAAAGGGAATATGTTCTTTTACCACTTCACTTCTGGTATAAGAAGCCCCAGTGCGGAACATAATATCATTAACCCCTAGTTTTTTAGCCATATCATTAATTATTTTAGAGCATTTAACATCATATAAAACTCGTTTATCCCGATATTTAGGCAAGTAATATTGCATTAGAATACATAAAAATTTATCAGCGGGAATAATATTGCCAACCTCATCAACAAAGCCAACTCTATCGCCATCACCATCAAAAGCAATTCCAATATCGGCTCCTACCTCCAGAACTTTGGCTTGCAATTGTTTTAAATTTTCGGGTACGGCTGGATCGGGGTGGTGATTAGGGAAAGTCCCATCACTTTTTCCGTTAATTACCGTAATATCTAAGTTACTAAATTGTTTATAAATATCTAAAGCAAAATTAGCCGTCGTTCCATTACCAGGATCTAGGACTATTTTTAAACCTTTAGAACCCATATAAATATTATCTTTAAATAAACTTTTATAATAAGGTAAGATATCTAAAGTATAAATATGCCCCTTACCACTTAAAAAATCATCTCTTAAAGTAAAGTCTCTAAAATCATAAATCTGTTTACCTCGAGCATTGCCTAATTTATCAAAACTAAATTTAAAGCCATTGTCATCTTTAGGATTATGAGAGGCCGTTATCATAATACCTAAAGTATTACATTTAATTGAGGCATAATATAACATCGGTGTCGTTACAAGTCCTAAATCAATAATATCAAGACCAGTGTCAATAAGACCTTGCACCATTGATTTATGAAGACTAGGCGAAGACAAGCGATTATCATAGCCTACAGTACAAATATGTTTATGATACTTACTTTGTAAGATAGAACCGTAACTTTTACCAATTATGTAAGCCGTTTTTTCGTCTATTTCGACAGGATAAACCCCACGAATATCGTATTCACGAAATATTTTTTCATTCATTTTAAATCACATTTTTACTAGTTAATTTCAAATTAATATATTACATCAAAATTAACTAAATCCTTTCTATTTTTACAGTATTATCATAGCAAAAGTTTTTACTTTTAACAATAAATATGCTAGAATAAATTTTCCAAAGAAGGAAAAATATAATATGAATGATGCCGAAATAAAAGAATTAGCAATGATATCTAGCAAATTTGATAATATTGATATTAAAGACTTAAATACTTTAAAAAATTTAAAATACTCTAAAATTTCTCTAGAAAAATTACTAGAATTGGTTAAGTTAGCCAAGGAAAATAATAAAGAAGCCCTAACTATTCTAATTAAGTACTATTATCCTTTTATTGTCAATATCGCTTATAAATATTATATAGAAGGAATAGATTTAGAAGACTTAGTAACGACGGCTACAATTGGTTTTATTTAAGGTATAAAGAAATTTGAGTGTGGTAATATTAAGCAATGGACTTATTATTATATGTGGAAAAATATTTATAAAGAAATAGGTTTACAATTTACCTCGGCTAAACTAGGTAATGATTTTGATTATATAATATTTTTATATTTAAAATACTTAGAAGCGTTAAAAAATGGTCAAATCGAAGAACTTAATAAGAGCCAGTTAGCCACTAAATTAGGGGTTGATTTAAAAAGTCTTGAACAGATTTTAACTTTAGAGCCTAAAGATAATATTTTAGATATTAAGAAATCTAGAAATGATTTGAAAATAGGTGATGATGATTATTATAGTAAAGATGATCTTATCATGATTATCGACAAATATTTACCTCCTAATTATGGCCAAATTTTTAAAATGCATTATGGTCTTTTAGATAGAGAGCCATTAACCCAAAGAGCAATTGCTAAAATAGTTAAGGTAAGTCCCACAAGAGTTGAAGAAATTTTGAAAAAATGTATGTTTATTTTAAATAGGACGACTGCAAAGAAAAAACTAATGGCGTATTATTATACTGATTACATTGAACCCTATAGATTAAGTAAGAAAATGGTTGATAAGTTATAATCCTACTAAAAAAGTTTTAAATTGTAAAAGAAGTAAGAATAAAGATTACTAAGTCTTAATAATTGACGTAAATTAAATAATTGTTTAAAAAATAGCCTCATTAATACTTAAAAAACTTGCAAGAAAAAAAGTCTTGATGTATAATGAAACAGTAAATCAGATGAAAAAAGACGGAAATAAATGAGATTTCAAAGAGAGCTGGCGTTTGGTGAAAGACAGTAAATTAGTTTATTTCAAATCACTTTTCGATGTGCCAAAAGCCGTTTAACTTGCGTTAAAAGTAAGAGTGTATGAATTCTCATAAAATAAGGTGGTACCGCGGTAATTCGCCCTTATGTTTATGGAATTTTTTCTTTTTTTATCAAATATTTGGGAGGAAAATGTATGAAAAATTTTAAAAATTTAGACAAAAGACCAACTAGTGTGGTTGAAAATGACATTCTAAATAGTTGGGGTGGCGTTGTTAATATTTTAAATCGTCAAAATGAAGTTCATCAAGATAGTGATACTTTCGTTTTCTATGATGGCCCAGCGTTTGCTAATGGATTTCCAGGACTTCATCATATGGTTGCAAAGAACCTAAAAGATTCTATTTGTAAATATCATGCCATGAATGGAAAAAAAGTTTTAAGAAAAGTAGGTTGGGATACACATGGCCTACCGATTGAAAATCATGTCGAAAAGAAATTAGGTATTTCTTCTAAAAAAGAAATTCTAGAACTAGGCGTTGATAAATTCAATCAAGAATGTCGTAATAGCGTTGCCGAAAATGAAGCAGCATTCACAAGACTAACTAGTAAAATGGGGCAGTTTATTGATGTTGACCATCCTTATTTAACTTATAAAAATGAGTATATTGAAACAGAATGGTGGATTTTAAAAAAGTTCTTTGATGAAGGTTACTTTTATGAAGGAACGAGAGTAGTACCTTATTGTCCTCACTGTGGCACCGGTCTTGCTACTCATGAAGTAGCCCAAGAATATGTATCAGAAACGGCAACAACTTTGTATGTTCCCTTTAAAATAAAAAATAGTGATACTTATTTTTTGGCTTGGACAACTACCCCTTGGACGTTACTTGCTAATGTTGGTCTTTGTGTTAATCCGGAAATGGACTATGTAAAAGTTTTAGTGGAGGGAGTTAAGTATATCGTAGCCGAAAGCTTAATTACTAGTGTTTTTCAAGATAAAGAAGTAGAAGTTTTAGAAAAATTTAAAGGTAAGACTTTAGAATTTACGGAATATGAACAATTAATTCCCAAATTAAAAGTTGAAGGCAAGGCTTTCTTTGTAATGTGTGATGAATATGTTACAGCCTCTGATGGTACAGGTATTGTTCATTTAGCTGGAGCTTTCGGTGTTGATGATGCTAATGTGTGCAATCGTTACGGCGTACCTATTATTAATCCGGTTGGCAAAGATGGCTGTTATACCGAAGGACCTTGGGCTGGTAAATTTGTGTTTGATTGTACTGATGATATTGTTGCCTATTTAAAAGAAAGCAATAAAGTATTTAGAAAACAAAAAATAACTCATGATTATCCTCATTGTTGGAGATGCCATACCCCATTAATTTATTATACGATGCCAAGTTATTATATTAAAGTATCAGCTTTTAAAGACAAGTTAGTAGAAGCTAATAAAGAAGTTAACTGGTATCCAGATTATGTTGGTGAAAAGAGATTTGCTAACTGGTTAAGTAATGCTAAAGACTGGAATATTTCTCGTAGTCGTTTCTGGGGAGCACCAATTCCTTTCTTTAAATGTAGTTGTGGTCATAACGAGATGTTAGGAAGTATAGAAGAATTAAGAAATCGAAGCATTGATAAATTACCAGAAGACTTTGACTTACATAAGCCTTATATTGATAATGTTCATCTTACTTGTCCGAAGTGTGGTGGCGTTATGGAACGTATTCCCGATGTTTTAGACTGTTGGTTTGATTCTGGTTCGATGCCTTTTGCGCAATATCATTATCCATTTGAAAATAAAGAATTATTTGAAACTCAATTTCCTGCTGACTTTATTTGTGAAGGAATTGACCAAACTAGAGGGTGGTTCTATACTCTGATGGTAATTTCTACCTTTGTTATGGGTCATGCCCCTTATCGTAACGTCTTAGTAAATGATTTACTTTTAGATGGTGAAGGTAAAAAGATGAGTAAATCACGTGGTAATATTGTTGAACCTTTCAAGACTATTGAAGAATATGGCGCTGATGAAGTAAGATTTTATCTACCTTATGTTTCGCCGGTATGGACCCCCCTTAAGTTCTCATTTGACGGTTTAAAAGAAGTTCATTCTAAATTCTTTAACCCTCTTAAAAACACTTATAATTTCTTTGTTATGTATGCTAATGCCGATAAGATTGATACTGATTTATGCGATGTTAAATACGAAGAATTAGATTTAATCGATAAATGGTTAATCTCCAAATACAATACTTTAGTTAAAAATGTTAGAGCCTCTTTTGATGAATACGACTTAAATAAAGTAGTACATTTCTTAACTGATTTTGTCTGTGAGGATTTATCTAACTGGTATATTCGTCGTAATCGTAATCGTTTCTGGGCTAGTGAACTTACAACTAGTAAAAAGGCTGTTTATAAGACCACTTATGAGTGTTTAGTTGGTCTATCTAAACTAATGGCGCCAATAGTACCTTATCTATCCGAAGAAATGTATCGTAATTTAACAAATGAAGAATCAGTTCATTTAAGTAATTATCCCGTTGTTAATGAAGAATATATTAATCCTCTTATTGAAGAGAAAATGGATAAAGTAAGAGACTTAATATCTTTAGGACGTAATGCTAGAGAAGATAGTAAAATTAAGGTAAGAATTCCTCTTGCTACGGTTATTATTGATGGCAAATTAGAGAATCTATTAGGAGATTTAACCAGTCTTATTACCGAAGAATTAAATGTTAAAACTTTAGAATTTACCAAAGATTTAAGTAAATATATGAATTTAACGATTAAACCTAATTTTAAAGTAGCCGGTTCCATGTTTGGTAAAGACATAAAAGCCTACCAAGAATTATTATTGAATTTAAGCGAAGAAGACAAGTTAAAATTAAATAATAAAGAAGAATTAACAGTTACTTTCCAAGAGAAAGATTTAACCATTACTTCCGAAATGATTGATATAAGAATTGAGGCTAAAGAAGGCTTTGATGTTGCTATGAACGGACATGATTTTGTTATTTTAGATACAACTTTAACAGAGGAATTATTGCTTGAAGGTATGGCCAGAGAAATAGTTTCTAAATTACAAAATATGCGTAAAGAAATGGATTTAGATATTCAAGACCATATTAATGTAAGTTATAGTGGTTCATCTAAGATTCTTGCTTGTTTTACTAAATATGCCGACTTTATTAAGGCTGAAACTTTAGCAGATAATCTAACTTTAGAAGAAACACTTAATCATTATGATATAAATGGGGAAGATTGTACCTTAAGTTTAACAAGTACTAAATAAAATTAACCATTAAAAGATAATAATATGTTACTAAAAATAGTAATACTAATTATTATCTTTTTTGTTTAAAAATATTTGCATTTTGTAAATAAAAGTGGTAGTATATTCCTACATTTAAAGGGGGAGTTTCTAATATTAATAGTAATAGTGATAAAAATTTGGATATCCTAACTTTTTTACAAACCAATTTACCCGAAAAAAAAGGGGAGTTAACCCCAGAACTCTTGTGGTGGTATAACTTTATTTTAGTTCAAAAAAATTATAAAAATTTACTATTAGATGACCAAGAAGAAACTATAATAACTGGCTATTATGGTGAAAAAGTCAATTTAAATTCGTGGCTAGAATTTCAAAATATTAGATATCATCATCATAATTTAACAGAAGACCAAAAAAGCGCTCTAGAAGGTCTTAAACATTTAAAACCAATGCTAAAAAAGACTAATGAAACTAAACTAATAGTTGGTTGGTTAAATCTTATTGATACGGAGGAGGCTTTAATGCTTTTGCCGATAAAAAAAGAACATTTAAATCGCTACGAAATATGGCCCTATAATTATTTAGTCTTAAAAAAATATTATCAAGAACATGGCCATGTTAAAATTAAATACGATGATAAAATAAAGGGCTTTTACGGCGAAGATGTTTCTTTATTTGGTTGGGTTAATAGTCAAAGATACCGAAAGAAAAATAAAACTCTACCTCCTAAACAAGAAGAATTATTAACCAAATTAGGGGTAAAATTACCTCTTAGTAAAGAAGAAATGCTCAAAAAGACCAGTATTAAATGGCTAAAAGCCTTAGAAAATAACGATATTAAAAGTATTTTACCAACCACGTTAGATGGCTTATCTATTTATGATAATTGGTGGTATAAATACTATTTCCTTTGGTGTTATTATCAGAAACATGAAAATATTTCTATTCATAAAGATATGACTGCAACTGGTTTTTATGGAGAAAAAATAAAGTTAGACAATTGGTTGACTACCCAAAAATATAAATATCGTCATAAAAATTTAGATACTATCCAAATAGAAAAATTAAATGCTCTGGGTATAGTATGGAATATTAATATTGAAAGTTATAAAGATACTATCAATGCTAAATGGGAAAATGCCATCAAAAATAATGCCGTTAAAAGTATTTTACCCAAAGAAAAACAAGGTTTAAGTTACGGTGAAAAATGGTGGTATAATTTTTCTTTACTTAAAGATTATTACCAAAAGCGCCATAATTTAACAATGTATTACCA
>CAKORQ010000048.1 GCA_934101445.1 uncultured Bacilli bacterium
AATATAATAAAACATAACTATTACTGATAAAAACACCGCTAAAATAGTTTGCCAATTATTTTTTATTTTTTGATGCCACTTATTTTTAACTTTATCTTTTTTATTAACCTTAGCCTTATTTTGTTTAAAAACCCTATTCTTCATCATTATAATCACTTCCTTTATTTTCTATCCCCTGTAAATTAACTTCATTAACTTTAGCAAATCTTGAAGTAATCTTATCCGTGGTTATATTAATATCTTTAACATCTTTTGATACCGCTTCAATATTTTTAGATAACTTATCCCAACGCACACGATATTTTTGAAATTCATCACTTAAAAGCGATAATTCCTTGGCAATAACTTTAGTATATTTATCTCTTTTCATGTTTTGCAGAATCATACTAATGGTTGATAAAGTACTTACTAAAGTTGTAGGAGAAGTTATAAAAACATTATTTTTATAAGCATAAGCCACTAACTCTGGATAATAAGCATTAATCTCCGCAAATATTGCCTCCGCTGGTAAAAACATTATAGCCTGATAACTAGTTTCGCCTTTTATAATATATTTATCTTTTATCGCATCTATATGTTTTTTTACATCACTCTTAAAACTCTTTGCATACATATTTCTTAAATCCAAACTAGAATTTCTATCTACCATCTTTTGATAATTTTCTAAAGGAAACTTACTATCTATACAAATATGTCCTAAGGGTTCTGGAGCAAAGATTATAGAATCAGCAATATAACCATTACTTAAAGTATATTGTAATTGATAAATATCTTTATTACCTTCCCCAAAAATACTACTTAATATATAATTTAGACTAACCTCACCATAGATACCTCTTGTTTTTTTATCCGTTAAAACTCCTTGTAAAGCCACAATATCACTACTTAAATTATCTATTCTTTTTTGAGCTTCATCTATCTTACTTAATCTTTCTAAAATATTAGTAAAAGTCTTATTAGTTTCTTTAAAATTTTCCTCTAAATTAAGGTTAACTCTTTCATTTATCTTTAATAAATTATTCGTAATCTCATTATTTAAAGACTTAAAATCATCATTTAACCCCTTACTAAAATCATATTTAAAATCTAATATATCTTTAGTAAGTTTAGTTTCCATCTTGCCTAGTCTTTCTACTATATCACTATTATTATTTCTTTTTTTACTAACTATTACCACTATTAACAAGATTATAACCACACTTAATAATCCAATTATTATATAATCCATAGCTACTTCCTTTCGTTAAACTAATTATACAATTTATTTTATTTTATATCTACTAAAAGAGAAAGAAAAAAAGTATAGAAATTCTTCTACACTTCTTGAATTACCGCAATAATCATTGGTTTGCATTCAGTTTCATTATATAAATATTTACCTAATTCTTCTCTAATTTCCGTCTTAATCTTCGTATATTCAACGTATCTATCCGTAATATTTCTAGTAATAACATCTAACGAAATATTTTTAATTTCATTTATCATATCTTTACTATCTTTTATATAGATAAATCCTCTGGTAGTAACTTCTGGTCCTACTAAAATTTCTCTAGTTTTTCTAGATATAGTTGCAGAAATTAAGACAATACCATTTTCACTTAGCATTTGACGATCCTTAATAACTAAATCTCCAACATCATCATTACTCTTCCCGTCTATTAAGACATCATTAACTTTGATATTTTTAAAATTATCTTGTAAAACGCCATTATCTATTTCAATAATATCACCATTTTGCTTTAATAAAATATTGCTATCCGGAATCCCTAAACTACTAGCAAGATCAGCATTATTTACCATATAACGATACTCACCCTTAACTGGCATATAATACTTAGGATTTAATAACTTAATCATTAACATTAAATCTTCTTTCGAGGCGTGATGTAAAATAGTCTTCCCCTTAGGAATTGATACTATTTCACACCCATGCATGGCTAGGTCATTTTCAATTTTTACTAATAGTTTCTCATTTTCATCATATCTAGGTTCCGCAAAAACAATCGTATCTGTTTCTTTTAAATGAATAAATTTATCATATCCACTTAATACTTTACTAATACAAGCATAAGGATTTTGTTTACTATCAGCCATTAAAATAATAGCATCTTTATCGTCTATGTTAGATAAATCACCCAGCAATCCTTCTTGAATTTCTAAATATTTTTCTTTAACAGCCATATCAATTAAACCTTGTAATTGCTTACCCATAACAACTACTTTACGATGGGTATTTTTAGCCGCCTCAAATATTTCTTGAATGGTATAAAGATGGGTTGGTAATACTAAAAACATTAAACGATTCTTAGTATGACTAATTGCCTCTTTAAATACTCCTACTAAACGATGATTAGGAGAGGTATGACCACTTTTCTCTGAAAATGATGATTCTTGCAAAAGTGCTAAAACACCTTTTTTACCCACATAAGCAATTTTACCTAAATCCATATCATAAGCACCGCGCATTAATGGATCAATAATAAAATCACCCGTATAACAAATGGCGCCATCTCTTGTATTAATAACATACATTACAGCATCTGGGGTTGAATGCGATACACTAATAGGAAAAATACTAACATCGCGAAAATTTAATTTTTTATGCGGTTCAATCTCAATAATATTATTAGGATTTAATCCTCCCGTTTCCAAAATATACTTAGTAAATTTAGTACAATAAACTTTTAAATTAGGTATCATTCTAACTAAATCATTTGTAGCACCCATATTTTCATAATGTCCATGTGTTAGAAATAACCCTTTAATTTTCTTTTTATTTTTAACTAAATATTCAAAATCTGGAATAATATAGTCAATACCATACAAATTTTCGGTAGCAAATTTTAACCCACAATCCAAAATAAAGATTGCATTATCAACTTCCACAACATAGGTATTCTTACCCGTTTCACTAAGGCCACCAAGCCCCATAATTTTTATTTTACTCATATAATATAATCAACTTCCTTTTTCATTTTAATTTTTTAATAAAGATGCTTCAAACAAAATACATTATACCAAAAAAAGAGGTATATTCCAACCTATTTTAATGATTTTTTCAAAGTATAACCAACCTGTTTTGGTAAGAAAAAAGTAAATGTTAGATGTCTATATAACTTCAAGGCTTCCTCATAAGAAAGAACCGGATAATTTAAATCACATAAATGTAAATTACCTTCTTTTAAACACTTTACAAAATCTAAATTACTTAAATTTTTCCCACTAGTTTTAAAAGTATAATTATTTAATATCTTTATTTGTCTTAACATATTAGAAGTAAAATCATAGTTATCCATATATCTACTAACTTGCGTAATAGCATATTTTATTAAAAATATCTGTCCTAAAGAATAATTTAAATACTCATCCTTAGAATCATATAAATTAGTAAAACTATTAGTTCTAAATATTCTTACCAGTGCCTTAACAAACTCCTCTTCGGTTAGATTAGCCGCTACTTTTCTGGCCTCATCAATACTTTTCTTTAATTCTTTTCTCTTTCCCCTATTATTACAATTAATTTCTAACTTTTTTCTTAATAACCGATAATATTCTTTATAAGACTTTCTTAATTCTTGTTCATTTATTCTAATATCATTTTCTAATGCTTTAGCAAATTCATCACTTTTATCTTTATTTATAATTTTCAAACTATCTTCTAGGCCACGATGTAAAAATAATAAACCATCAATCATATTTTTAGTCGCTTTTAAATCCTCTAAAACCTTCTTTAAAGTTTCATCATCAGTACCATCTTCTAATCTTTGTAATTTATTTTGAAGTTTTAAAATATCATTATTGGCTTTGAATATTAAAGCATCTTTTTGTTCTTTTTCTTTTTGAGCCTGACTTATTAATTGCTTTTTCATAATATATTTCCTCTTTGTTTGTAAAGATATAATAATATTTTATTTCTTTAAAGTCAACCAAATTTCAAAAAAGGAAAGATCAATATCCCCCCATCTTAATTGTTTTTAATTATATTACTAATAATATCTGCCGTTTTTTCGACTCCAAATTTACTAACATCAAAAATTAAATCATAATTATTATAATCATCTAAAATAGTATTAGTATAATATTTATAATGTTTCTTTCGTTCTTTATTTACTTTATTAATAGTTCTTACAGCCTCATTTTTGTCTATATTATAATATTTAGTAACTCTATTTATTTTATCCTCTAAACTACTATATAAATAAATCTTTAAAACATCTTTTTTATCTTTTAATATATAGTTTCCGCAACGTCCTACGATTACACAAGAACCTTTTTTATATAAATTTTTAATTACTTTAGTAGTAGCAATATAAAGTAAATCATCGGTAGTTTGCGGTCCTTCTAAAGTTTGTTCATTCTTTTTAACATACTCAGTAGTTAAACCACTTTCCTTCGCACTTAAAGTAATAATATTCTTATCATAAAAAGGTATACCTAGTTTCTTAGCTAGTAACTCACCAACATAACGTCCGCCAGAGCCATACTCTCTAGAAATCGTAACAACTATCTTTTTACCTTTATAAGTATCAGGAATAACCATATCTTGTTCAATTTTTTCGTTCTTACTATAAAAGCCAAGTTTTCTATACTCTCTAACAAAGATAATCCCGGCTACGACAAAAGTTACACTATCAGCAAGACACCCGGCATATAAAATACCATTTAAACCAAAACCAAAACCGATACTTAAAAGAAGAGCCAGTGGTATAAAAAGAATAATTTGTCTAATAAAGGATACAGCGGTGGCAAGTAAAACATTACCCAAAGATTGAACAACAATCGAAGTAGTCATTTCCATAGCATTAAGAGCACACACCAATAAGAAACTATGACACATAAGCGTTGCAAACTCCATAAATAACGCATAACTTCCATCTTCACTACTTATGAATACCCCCGCAATTTGCTCTGGAAATAATATGAAGATTAAATTAAAAATAATCCCCACGGCAAAATTAATAGTTAGTACTTTTCTTAAAGTTTCTTTAACCCGTTCTAAATTACCGGCTCCGTAATTAAAGCCAATAATAGGTTGAGCGCCAATACTAACTCCTAAAACAAAAGAAATATATAAACTATTTATTTTCGAAATAACGCCATAAACTGATAAAGGAATATCGGCTCCATACTTACTTAAGGCTCCGAATTTAGTCATCATATTGTTCATAAAAACAAATAAAACTAAAATAGTGGCCTGCGTAATAAAACTAGAAAGTCCTAAAGATAGCGTTCTTAAAATGCTTTTATTAATTTTAAAATCATCTTTTTCTAACTTAACACTCTTAATTTTAGGTAAATAACATAAAGCAATAATAAAGGATATAACTTGACCAATAACTGTAGCAAGGCCACCCCCAAAAACGCCCATATTAAAACCAAAGATAAAAATAGGATCTAAAACGATATTAATAATAGCCCCTACTACTAACATAATCATTGAATACCTAGGATTACCATCAGCCCTAATAATACTTGATAATACGGAATAAATTATCATAAAAGGTGCTCCCATTAAAATAATTCGTCCATAACTTAAAGCATAATTATAAACATTTTCCGTACACCCAAACATATAAACTAATTTTGGTAAGAAAATATAGGCTAAAACAGCAAATAAAATAGAAATACCAAAAGTTAAAGTAATGGAAGCTCCAATCGATGCTCTAGCCTCATCCTCCTTTTTCTCGCCCAGTTTTAACGAAAGATTAGCTGCTGCCCCATTACCAATAAGACCGGCAATCGCATTAGCCAATATTACTAAAGGAAATATAACGTTAGTAGCAGCATTGCCTAAAGTACCTACTCCTTTTCCAATAAATATTTGGTCAACAATATTATAAACTGAATTAATAAGCATAGAAATAACACAAGGAACAGCAAAGCATATTAAAAGTTTATTAATCTTATCATGACCTAAATCTAATTCTTTTTTCATATAACAAACCCTTTCAAGCCAAGAAAAAAACGCCTAAGATAAGCGTAAGTTTCCACAGGCAATATGAATTGTAACACAAATAATTTTTTTATGTAAGTAAAAGTTTTTGTTTTTTTCATTTTTTATAGCCATTAATTAATATTAACCTAGATATTTTTTTAAGAATGTTTGTAAGTTATCTTTCGAATAAGAACCAACGATGGCATCAACAGCCTCGCCATTCTTAACAACAATTACCATTGGCGTATAACCATAAAATTCCGAAATCTTACCAGTATGGCTTTCCCCATTTATACTTTGAGTAATTTCTTTAGATAACAATTCCCCAAACTTTTTAAAATCATCGCTAGTAGTATCAACGGTAGTAATATCTAAATAATCAGTCGTAAAATTCATTTCTTTTTGAGTTGCTTGTAAATTTGGTAAGAAAGCAACACAAGCACTACAAGTACTTCTTCCTAAGTAAAGAACGTGTGTCTCTTTATTACTTGTTCCTAAGAATTTCAAAATATCTTTAACACTAACAGCATTAAACATTGATACATCATAATCACTAGTTGAGGAACCATTATTTGTTGTAGTCGAACTATTATTCTCAGTAGTTGTCCCTTTTGTATTACTATAATTTACTAAACCAATTAATAAACTCATAATTGAAATTACTAATACCACAATTAGCAGCGTATAAATTTTCTTTAAATATTCTTCTGTTTTCATAATTCTTCTCCTTCGCCTTTTATTATATCGAAAAAACACTATAAATGTAAACAATTTCTTAAAAAGTGCTTGTCAAACTCCAATTTATGCGATATACTAAAAAAGTCTTAAAAAAAGAAGACGGTGTTCGCCCGAGTGGCGGAATAGGTAGACGCACAGGACTTAAAATCCTGCGAGATTTAACCCTCGTGTCGGTTCAAGTCCGACCTCAGGCACCATATATGTTGGAGGAATACCCAAGTCCGGTTGAAGGGATCGGTCTTGAAAACCGAGAGGTCGTGAAAGCGGCGCAGGGGTTCGAATCCCTTTTCCTCCGCCATTGTTATTTATATGTTATCGCGGGATGGAGCAGCTCGGTAGCTCGTTGGGCTCATAACCCAAAGGTCGTAGGTTCAAATCCTTCTCCCGCA